>NZ_FR898808.1:0-49534 GCF_000437715.1 Catenibacterium sp. CAG:290 | reverse complement strand
GACAATAGCAAGCTGCCAGGTCCTTTTTTTATGTAAAAAATTTCAACACCAATATTTATTTAACACGCTATAAAGGCGTGTTTTTATTATATAAAAAATATTTTCATACATAATATTTGATACATATTTCGTAAAGGCGTAACATCAGATGTTGTTTTAAAATCAAAAAAACAACGATAAATACGCAATAATTTCGTTATGTAAATTCAAAACAATAAAACAAAAATTGTAAATATGTTACTTAACATAATTTTAAATGTTTTACAATAAAAATATGTAAAAAAGCCTTGATTTTTGTGTCATATTTCTTGAAACGTCCATGAAAAAATATTATATTAAACCCACTGTTTCGGATATAACTATTATTAAAGTAGGTTAACATAAATGTTGCAATTAAATGAGATTGGAATGAAATTATGGATAAAACTGAGTCAATTCATATAGAAAAAGAAAAGTCTAAAAAACAATCAAAGAAATTACATAAGATCATTGTTTTAATTGTTGTAATAGCATTCTCTTTCTTAATAGCGACGCAATGGATATCTGTACTTAGAATTCAGAGTTCTTCTATGTCACCAACTATTGATGCGGGACAAATTGTGATTGTCCTTAAAAAGAAGAAAGTCCAGACAGGAGATATAGTTGCTTATAGAAAGAAGAATAAATTATTTGTAAAGCGTGTGATTGCAGGTCAGGGGCAATACGTTGACATTGATCTGAATGGTAAGGTATCAGTTGATCATAAAAGCATCAAAGAAGATTATGTAGAAGAATTGTCTTTAGGCAAATGTGATATTAGCTTACCTCATCAAGTAGACCAATCTCATTGGTTTTGTATAGGAGATGAAAGAGAAGTCTCTGTTGATTCAAGAAGTTCAGTCATAGGGGATATCTCAGAAGATGAAATAGAAGGAGTCGTAGTTTTTAGTATTTGGCCACTCAATAAATTTAGAATAGTTCAATAGAAAGGAGGCGCCTTAGCGTATGAAAGTTGTTCAATATTTTAAACATGCAAGAAATTTAAATGCCTATAAGAAAAAATATAAACGCTTAACACATGCTTTATTATGTGTCTTTGTCTTATGTGCCGCCTTTGTATTGACAACCTATGCTGGGGCTGAAACACAAAATTTAGAGAATTACACATATGTTTCGTATTCACAATCATCTGATTTAGATGAAGAGGAAACGTTACAACTTCTTACTGTTGATGAGTCTACTCATCCCGTCTATGTCTTAAAGAAAAACAACATAGCATCTGTAAAGGTATCTACAGATAAGAATAGCGATGGTATAGAAAATGGTACTATTACACCTGATACCAAATATCTTAAACTTAAAGTGGAATTCAAGAATATCCATGCTGCTATACTAAACAATCAATATGGAGGATTTTTTGCATATGATCTTCCTGAATTCTTCCGTTCTACAAGTACAACAGAAAGACCGATTATTGATGATAATAATAAAGTAATTGGGAAAATTCATGTAGAAAATGGACAGGCTATAGTCACATATACAAAAGAATTCTTAGAGAGTCTAGGTGAACATGCAACACTTTCTGGAAACTTCTTTTTAGAAGGAGAAGTAGATTTGAGTACATTAGATAAAGACAATGGTTCTATACAAGCTACATTTCCTAATGGAAGTATTAAATTGGAATATGGTCCTCACTACTTAGAAAAGTACAGTGAGGTCAAAGTAGAAAAGTCTTATACAAAAGATCCAAACAGTGATTATATCAAATATACACTCACTGTATCAGCAGGTTCTGATGGCAGTCAAAATGTCTATGTGGTCGATAAGTTTACAACTTATAAAAATCTAGTCACTTATGCAGGGGATATCTCTCATACACCTACAGAACTAGGTATTACAGAAGATGGACAAAAGCCATATGAAACAAGAAATACAGATATAGCAGGTCAGATTTATTTAACGAATCAGCCTAATTCTGATAAAGAAATACCTGAGTCTGTAACTGATAGCACTAAGATTAACAAGCCGGGAAGTATTGTCTGGGCAGTAGATCAACTCGCTCCTAATGAATCAAGAACATTGACTTACTACGTCAAACTTACTGATAAACAAGATATCAGAAATAAGGATATTACTAATAAAGCATCAGTGCTTAATAAAAAAGGTAATGAAACATACTTAAAGGGGTCTTCTGAAAAAACATTCACTCCATCAATTAACTATGGTATGACGAAAAACATCATTTCTACGAATGGTAAACAGTATACAAAGGATCAAGATGGAAACTATATCGTTCAATATAGATTAAACTTCACTTTAAATGCGAATAGTAACTATCCTTTAAAGAATTATGCATTCTTTGATTATTTAAATTATAGTGGATTTGCGAACGATAATAAGATGTTACCTTATATCTCTTATATGCAGAATTCTATAGAGTTACATCAAATTGTAGGAAGCACAGATACGATTATTGATTCTTCTTTATATAAGGTCCAATGGGAAACAAATGGTACGAACTACAAAGATACATATGATGGTAATTCAAAACGTTTTAAGTTAAGTGGTACAGAAAACCATCCTATTACTATTAATCCAGGTGATTCATATTATGTAACATATAAACTTAAGATTAAACCAGAAGTCTATGCGGCAATGCAGGCAGGACAAGTATTAATCCAAAATATATATGCGAATGATGCAGATAACGCAAAGAAAGTCGCAGGTATGTTGGATCGAACAATTGCAAAACTTACTCTGAATGACTATACATGGATTCAAAAAATCAAAGATAGTAATCTTACTTCAAACGAGCAAACAATCCAGATGAATTCAGATGTCTATGTAAAGAAGAATAATGGTTATGAAAAAGATTCTTCAGTCAATAGTTTTGTAGTTCCACAAGGAAGTTATAAGTATACTGTTAATTTGAATCAATCACAGAATCAATTTGATATCACTCATGCAACCTTAAAGGATGCATTAAGTTCTGATATTATGCATTATGTTGGTTATGTAAAGATTACAGCTTATGAATACGATGAAAGTTATAATACCTATAAAGATAAAGAATCTAAATGGTTAGAGATAGACAAACAGAAATTATTTGAATTAAAGCTCTCTGAGCTTGGCTGGTCAAACAGTTATGGTTATCGTTTTGAATACTATGCACAAACAAAAGATTTAAGTGAAATTGGTCAAATTAAAGCGACTAATACATTTACATTAAATGGAGATGTAGTAAAAGGTGATCAAACCTTTAAATTCAATAATAAAACAGCCTCTCAAACAACACAGGTCAATGGTTTCTATAACCTGAATGTAAATAAGAGTGCCTGGTATTATGAAAGACCAGTAGAAAATGCGACTACTTGGGAAAATGGTGCATTCTATTGGGTTATTGAAGTCAATGGATCAGCTATTAGGGAAGGAACTCAAATTAGAGATGCAGTAGTAAAAGAAAACAACATCACTGATTCTTATTTGCATTCTGATTCTGTTGCAGGTATCTATCAAGGAAAGCTTACAAAACAGGTGGGTGCATGTAAGAACTATCAAGAGTTCTTAGACTCAAATAAAGGCTTAAAAGATAAAAGTGAGTTATTTGATCAGGAATATACAAACAATAAGAACTTTAGTGAAAACAAAAAGAGTGAATTAACACTGACTGCAAAACAAACAATCAATCTAGAAAATGATGAAAATATCTATATTATTGTGAAAACAGAACCTTCCAAGATTCCAACAGTCAATCGTACAACATTTGATTACAAGAATGAAGTGTTATTAAAAGATACGACAGATAAATCATTTAATAAACGAAATGATGCGACTCAATCTCTTCATGGTGGAGGAGATTTATTGAAGGAATTTAACTGTACATTTAGTTATGATGGAAAACAGGCCACTATTCTTACACCCGGTACAGATAAAAACACAAATAAAATAGCAAAAAATATATTAGACCAGACAACTGGTAATGGTATATATGCTTCTTGGGTCTTTAAAGTCAATTATGCAGGTGACTTAAAAGGAGACTACCGAGTATTAGAAGATATTCCAGAAGGTATGGAGTTAGGATATATACGTATCAAGTGGCATGGTACTAAAGCAGGATCTGTTGTATCTAAAGCAATAGATGGTTTAGGTGATGATTGGAAGCAGTATTCCAATACAGCAACGAATGACAACGGACAAAGTCAAAATACAACCTATTACTATAATAAGACTACAAATAAAGCTCTTATTAAACTAGGTGAATTTGAGAATAAACATACAAGAGATGAATGTTCTATCGATGTACAGGTTGTCTGTCGTGTGACTGATTCTAAAGTCTTACTAGGTGGTGAGTCTAAGACATTTGCGAATAAGGTAACTCTCCAGGATGAGAATGGAGAAGAACATTTAGCAACCGCTAGCTCCACCGCAGCACTTCAGAAGAATAGCTTAGATAAAAGTCATCCAGATACTTTTAAAGGACAAACAATCAAATATACAATTACTGCCAATACTCTTGCACAAAAGCTTCCATCTAATGATGGCAATAAGCTGACTTTAGTAGATGAGTTAGGCGATACATTAGAATTAGATATCACAAGTATTGAAGCAAAAGATGATGCTGGAGAAACCGTAGATATAGAAAAAGCATTTAATCCAGAAACTAATACTTTAGAAATCTCAATTCCTAATGAAAAGAAAATCATTATTATTTATACAGTCACCGTCAACATTCCACCAGATACAACATCCAAAGTATCTAATAAGGTTTATTGGAAGTCATATGGTAGTAATGGTGGTAAAAATGATGTCATACCTGACTTTAAATACAATTTAAATGCAGGTGGAAGTACTACAAGTACAGAAAACCCTGAACTTTCTATTAAGAAGATTGATCAGGATAATGCGAATCCAATGAGTGGGGTCACATTTGATATATATGAATGTGAATTAAAAGGAGATACTATTCAACGTACTCAAAAGACAACAAGTGGTCAAACAGTAAATGGAGTATTTACTGTAAAAGCACCATTTGTGACTTCCTATAACAAAATATATGAAGTAAAGGAAAAAAATACACCGGATGGATATGTGGAGGACGATAGTTCTTACTATATTATCTGTGTAGATAAAAAGAATAGTGATGATTATACAGACTATGTAAAACAATGTATTGCTTATTTTGATAAACAATCAAATAAGAAATATAAAGTCGCATACTCATCTACAGATTTTAACTTAACTATATATAACTCTCAGAAAGGTATAGTAGTTAAAAAAGCATTTATTAATAATGCAGCGGGTACTTCTCACAAACCAGTGAGTGGAACATATACATTTGGACTATATGACAATTCAGAAGGGACTGGTTCACCACTACAAGTAAAAACTATTACTTATAGTACAGGTGAAACAGAAGAGAAGTACATGAAGTTCATCAATCTTGATCTAGATACTACATATTATGTATTTGAATTAGATGATGAAGGTAATCCAATCGCTGATACTTCTCAAGAAGTAACAGTGAATAAACTACCTTATGTCGTAGATTATAAAGTAAATAAAGAATCTACAAGTAAGGCAGCTATAGGAGATGAAGTCATAGTGACTAATAGTCTCCGTACAAAGAAGCTACCTTCTTCAGGTAGCCGATTAACCCTGATTTACAGACAATTAGGACTAGTACTGGTAGGAACTAGTTTTATTGTTCAGTTGATCATATATAAAAATCGCGAGAAGAAGATAAGAGAAGAGGAGAGAGGGAAATGAAATTAATGAAAAGAATTTTAGCTATTGTCTGCACTTTTGTGATGATTATTTCAATGGCTACTGGTGTTAATGCGGTAGATGATACGTCTGCTGCAGCAACAACTGCAACAAAAGAAAAAGGTAGTATTACACTTCAAAAGGCAGTCGTAGGAGACACATATAAGGTGTATAAGATCTTGTCACTTGAAAGTTATGGTAAAGCTAATAATGCTTATTCATATAAGAAAACTGGTGATAAATGGGATGAATTTGTTACCACAGGCAAAGGTGCCGATTTTTTTTGAGACAAATTCTGATAATTATGTGATACTTAAGAAAAATTTAAGTAACGATAATGCAGTTCGTCAGCTTGCAATTGATGCAATTGATTTTGTGCACGCAAACAGTGATGTTAAACCAACAAAATCTGTAACTGCAATAGCAACTTCTAAAACTACAACAACTTCAGTTGTATTTGATGGTTTAGATTTAGGTTACTATGTAGTTGAATCAACTTCAGGAACAGCTTGTGCTATTACAACTACAAATCCAGATGCTACAATTAGCAACAAGCATGATAATCCAAGCGTTAACAAGTTAATTATAGAGGGTGGTGTAATAAGTGAAGATAAAAAGATGAACTCTGTGAACGTTGGAAAAGACGTAGGATTCCAAACAACTATTAACGTAAAACCTGGTGCTAAAAACTATGTTTTACATGATATTATGGATAAAAATTTACAATTTGTTTATGTTGGACATGTTTATTATAAAAATAAAGACAATAAAAATGTAAATTTGACTCATCAAAGTTTAGGTCAATCTAATGGAGATTTTGTTGTTACTCAATCTGAACTAGGTGATAACTGTACTTTCGAACTAAAATTTACTGATAAATTCTATTCTGAAAATAAAGTAGCTATTGATAGTAAAGAAATAACAACAATTTATGTAGAATATGTTGCAATAGTAAAGGATGATGCACCTATTAACACTGCAATGAAGAACACAACATATTTAACATATGGTGACAACAATTTAAAGACTGATGAATCTGAAACAAAAACTTATACTTATGGTATTCCAGTATTCAAATACACTGGAAATGATGTAGGTCTTGCAGGTGCGAAGTTCATTTTATTAAAAAATAAAAATGCAGATGAATCAGATGCAATCAAATTCACTCAAGCTGGTAAAAAATATACTTATGCTGCTGATCAGACAAGTGCAGCTGCAACTACAACTTTAGTATCTCCTGATCTTGGACATTTTACAATTCAAGGTTTACAAGCAGATACTTACTATCTCAAAGAAACAGAAGCACCAAAAGGTTACAACAAAATCTCTGAACCTATTAAGATTGTTGTTGGAACTGATGAAAATGGTAAGCAAATAATCACAGTGTCTGATAAGAGTGTTGATGAAGTAAAAGTTCAAAACAACACAGGTTCATTATTACCTAGTACCGGTGGTATGGGTACAACATTAATCTATGTTGTAGGTTCTATTTTAGTTTTAGCTTCTGGTATAGTATTATTCTCTAAGAGAAAAGAAGGAACTAACTAATTATATAAATATATTATTTAGGGAATGATCTTCATTCCCTATTAGTTATTAAAGGAGAGGATTGTAAAGATGAGAAAACATATTTCGACAATTATCGCAGTACTCATTTTTATTACAGGAATCTCCTTATTGCTTTATCCAACAGTAAGTGAGTGTTGGAATTCATTATATCAATCAAAAGTAGTCGCAAACTACTCTGATAAAATGAAGAAGATGACACAAAAACAAAAACAGGCTGCAATAGATGCGGCTGTTGCTTACAATAAGACATTAGTATTAAATGATGCACGTTTTACTCCTACAGAGGAACAATCAGCTACATACAATAGCTTATTGGATGCGGATGGTTTAGGAATGATGGGTTATATTGTTATTCCGAAGATTAGCTGTAAGCTCTCTATTCATCATACAGTGAATGATTCTGTCCTACAGGTAGGTGTAGGACATCTAGAAGGGTCTAGCTTACCTGTTGGAGGTAAATCAACACATTGTGTCTTATCTAGCCATAGAGGTCTTCCAAGTGCCAAACTCTTTACAGAGCTAGATGAACTAGTAAAAGGGGATATCTTCTATCTTCATGTCTATGACCGTGTATTAACATATAAAGTAGACCATATCGTAACTATTGAACCAGATGACTATAGTTTATTTGAAATAGAAGAAGGAAAAGATTTATGTACATTATTTACATGTACACCCTATGGAATCAATACACAGCGTTTAGTTGTACGAGGACATCGTATTTCTGATGCCCTTGATGGTGCTAAGCTCAATGGTGATGCAATTAAGATCAATGAATATATTGTCGCAATCTGTATTGCGGTTATTATCTTATGTACAGGTTATACTGTTGGTAAGGCGATAAAGAAAATTAAAAGGCATAAAGTATAGAACACACCTTCATAGGTGTGTTCTCTTATACCCTGAACACTAGATCATTGTATACAATCTTATTTGAGATAGATTCAGATACGTAAAAAATGACCTTTTGAAAAGAAAATCAACTAATTTTATATTATTTTCTAAATGTTTGCGCTTACATTAATAATTCAAAAAGCATTGAATAAACCAATGAAAAATTTATTAAAAAAACCTAAAAAAAGTGTAAAAAGGGGTTGATTTCTCTGTTTTATTACGGTATTATATGACCGTTGTGAAACGCGAAGATGTGCGAGGTTGCTGAAACGCTGACAGCCGTTGTCATGAATGGAAGAGTGCTCAGGGAATTCGCATTGAGCGTTGTCTAACGAATAGACAAGGAGGAATAATCATGGCAAACAACAAAATCAGAATCAGACTTAAGTCTTTCGATCACAAGATCCTAGACGCATCTGCAGAAAAGATCGTAGCTGCAGCTAAGAAGTCTGGCGCTCAGGTAGTTGGTCCTGTACCATTACCTACAGAAAAGGAAATTTATACGATCTTAAGAGCAGTTCACAAGTATAAGGATTCTCGTGAACAGTTCGAAATCAGAACTCACAAACGTTTAATCGACGTAGTGAACCCTACACCGGAAACAGTTGATGTTTTAACTAGATTAGAAGTACCAAGTGGTGTAGATATTGAAATTAAGTTATAAGAAAGGTAAAAGGTGTAACTCATGAAAGGAATCTTAGGTCGTAAGATCGGAATGACTCAAGTTTTCACAACTGATGGTAAGTTAATCCCAGTTACAGTTATCGAAGCAACTCCAAACGTAGTTCTTCAGAAGAAGACTGTTGAAACTGATGGATACAACGCAATCCAGGTTGGTTTCGAAGACAAGAGAGAAAAGCTTGCAAACAAGCCAGAAAAAGGTGTGGTTGCTAAAGCAAACACAGCTCCTAAGCGCTTCATTAAGGAATTTCGTTATGACGAAATGATGAGTTATGAAGTTGGACAGACAGTATCTGTTGATAGCTTTGTAGCTGGTGAAGTAGTTGACGTAACAGGTACAAGTAAAGGTAAAGGCTATCAGGGTGTTATCAAGAGACACGGACAGCACATCGGTCCAAAGGGACATGGTTCTGGAGCTCACAGAATCGTAGGTTCTATGGGTCCAATCGCTCCAAACAGAATTGCTCCTGGTAAGAATCTTCCAGGTCAGATGGGTGGAAACACAAGAACAGTTCAGAATCTTGAAATTGTTGCAGTTGATGCAGAAAAGAACGTATTACTAGTTAGCGGATCAGTACCTGGTCCAAAGAAAGGCTTAGTAATCGTTAAGTCTGGTATCAAGGCAAACGGAAAAACAAACGAAGCTGCTGAATTAGTAAATTATGCTACTGAAGCAGTTGCAGAATAATGAAGTGGAAGGAGGAAAAACTAATGTTGAATATTGCATTATTTAATCAGAATGGTGAAAAATTAAACGATTTAGAACTTAACGAAAACGTATTCGGAATCGAACCAAATAACCAGGCAATCTTTGATGTAGTCTTACTACAGAGAGCTTCATTAAGACAGGGTACTCACAAGGTGAAGAATCGTCACGAAGTTTCAGGCGGTGGAAAGAAACCTTGGAGACAGAAGGGTACAGGACGTGCTAGACAGGGTTCTATCCGTGCACCACAGTGGCGCGGTGGAGGAATTGTCTTTGGTCCTACTCCAAGAAGCTATGACTTCAAGATTAACAAGAAAGTTAAGAATCTTGCATTAAGATCTGTATTATCACAGAAAGTAATCGATCAGGAATTAGTTGCTTTAGATAATCTTACTTTTGATACAATCAAGACTAAGAATGTTGTTAATTTCTTAGGTAACTTCGAAAACCCAAGAAAGACATTAATCGTTGTTGATACATTAGAAGAAAACTTAGTATTATCTGCTAGAAACGTTCCTGGTGTTAAAGTTATCGAAGCTAGAAACGTAAACGTTTATGACGTTATGGATTGCACAAAGCTTATGATGACTGAAAAAGCTATCAAGGCAGTTGAGGAGGTACTAAAATAATGGCTCACATTACTGACGTACTAAGAAAACCTGTTTTAACTGAAAAGACTATGAAGTTAATGCAGGAAGAAAACAAATATACTTTCGATGTTGCTTTATCATCAAACAAGACTGAAATCAAACAGGCTGTAGAAGCTATGTTCAATGTTAAGGTTACTAGCGTAAACACAATCAACGTTAGAGCTAAGACTAAGAGAGTTGGTCGTTATGTTGGTAAGACTGCTAGAAGAAAGAAAGCAATCGTAACTTTAGCAGAAGGTAACAGCATCAATTTATTCGGTGAAGAAGAATAATTAATATAAACTATTGAAATGCACTCCATTTCAGATATTTAAATAGGAGGATTAAACATGCCAATTAAAGCATATAAGCCTACAAGTAACGGTCGTAGAAACATGACTGCTTTGACTAAAGAAGAAATCACTACTTCTACTCCAGAGAAGTCATTACTTGCTCCTTATAAGAAAAAAGGTGGCCGTAACAACATGGGTCAGATCACTACTAGACATCATGGTGGTGGACATAAGAGAAAATACAGAGTTATTGATTTTAAGCGTAACAAGGATGGAGTACCTGGTAAGGTTGCTACTATCGAATATGATCCAAACAGATCTGCAAACATCGCTTTAATCAATTACGCTGATGGTGAAAAGAGATATATCCTAGCTCCTAAGGGACTAGAAGTAGGAACTGTAATTGTTTCTGGTGAAACTACTGACGTTAAAGTTGGTAACTGTATGGAAATGGGTAACATGCCTGAAGGTACAACTATCCACAATATTGAAATGCATCCTGGTAAGGGCGGACAGTTAGCTCGTTCTGCTGGTGTTTCAGCTCAGATCCTTGGTTCTGAAGAAAAATATGTAATTGTTAGACTTCAGTCTGGTGAAGTAAGAAAATTCTTAAAGAAGTGCCGTGCTACAGTTGGTGCTGTAGGTAACGAAGACCATGGTCTTGTTAATTACGGTAAAGCTGGACGTATGAGATGGAAAGGTGTTAGACCTACTGTTCGTGGTTCTGTAATGAACCCTAATGACCATCCACATGGTGGTGGTGAAGGTAAAACTTCAATCGGTCGTAAAGCTCCACTTACTCCTTGGGGTAAGAAAGCTCTTGGTGTTAAGACTAGAAACAGCAAGAAACATTCTAACAGATTGATCGTACGTCGTCGTAATGCTAAATAAGAAGGAGGATAAGTAATCATGGCAAGAAGTTTAAAAAAGGGACCTTTCGTCGATGAACATTTGATGAAAAAGGTTGAAGCATTAAATGCTGCTGGTAAAAAAGAAGTTATCAAAACTTGGTCAAGACGTTCTACTATTTTCCCTCAGTTTATTGAGCATACTTTCGCAGTATACAATGGTAAAGAACATATTCCAGTTTATGTAACAGAAGATATGGTTGGTCATAAGTTAGGAGAATTTGCTCCAACTAGAACATTCAAAGGCCACACAGCCAATGATAAGGCTGCTTAATAAATAGGAGGATTTGAACATGGAAGCAAGAGCAACAGCAAAAACTATTCGTGTATCACCTCAGAAAGCTAGATTAGTCGTTGACTTAGTCCGTGGTAAGTCAGTTAAGGAAGCACTCGGAATTCTTGAATTCACAAACAAGAGTGCTACTCCTGCTATTATCAAGGTTGTTAACTCTGCTAAGGCTAACGCTGTTAATAATGAAGGTGCAGACGAAGATAAGTTATATATTAAGAAGATTTATGTTGACGAAGGTCCAACATTAAAGAGATTCCGCGCAAGAGCTAAAGGTTCTGGAACTCAAATTTTAAAGAGAACATGCCACATCACTTGTGTGGTTGAAGAAAGATAGGAGGACGAACAATGGGTCAGAAAGTAAGTCCAGTTGGATTCCGTGTTGGTGTTAACCGTGATTGGAGTTCAAGATGGTATGCTGATAAGAAAGACTTTGCTAATTACTTATTAGAAGACGTTAAGATCCGTGAATTCTTAATGGCTAAGTTAAAGAAAGCATACGTAGCAAAGATCGATATTGAAAGATCAAAGAAACGCGTCAATATCTTTGTTCACACATCAAGACCTGGTGTAGTGATTGGTAAAGACGGAGAAGCCATTGATGCTTTAAGAAAAGAATTAATGGGT
This sequence comes from Catenibacterium sp. CAG:290, assembly GCF_000437715.1. Classification (NCBI taxonomy): domain Bacteria; kingdom Bacillati; phylum Bacillota; class Erysipelotrichia; order Erysipelotrichales; family Coprobacillaceae; genus Catenibacterium; species Catenibacterium sp. CAG:290. Next base: position 37,196 of record NZ_FR898808.1, on the reverse strand, counting down.
CTTATCAGTGATAAGAAAGTATTTATCAACGTAGTAGAAATTAAGAATGCTGATACTAACGCTCAGTTAGTAGCTGATAGAATAGCAGAACAGCTTGAAAACCGTGCTTCATTCAGAACAGTTCAGAAGAGAGCTATTCAGAATGCAATGAGAAACGGTGCTAAAGGTATTAAGACTTCAGTTTCAGGTCGTTTAGGCGGTGCTGATATCGCTAGAAGTGAAGGATATTCTGAAGGTGTAGTTCCACTACATACAATCAGAGCTGACATTGATTATGCCACTGCAGAAGCTGCTACTACTTATGGTAAGCTAGGAGTTAAAGTCTGGATTTGTAAGGGAGAAATTCTTCCTGCAAAGAAGAAAGGGGATAAATAATCATGTTGATGCCTAAGAGAACAAAATATAGAAGACCTCATAGAGTTAAATATGAAGGTAAGGCTAAGGGCGGTAAGACAGTTGCTTTCGGTGACTTCGGTTTAGTAGCTCTTGATGGTGCTTGGATCACTTCAAGACAGATTGAAGCAGCTCGTATCGCAATCAACCGTCATATGAACCGTGGTGGTAAGGTTTGGATTAGAATCTTCCCACACTTAGCAAAGACTAAGAAGCCTTTGGAAGTACGTATGGGTTCAGGTAAAGGTGCTCCAGAACAGTGGGTAGCTGTAGTTAAGAAAGGCCGCGTAATGTTCGAAGTTGGTCAGATTGATGAAGCAACTGCTCGTGAAGCATTAAGACTTGCTTCTCATAAGTTACCTGTCAGATGCAAGATTATTGGAAGAGGTGAGTAACTCATGAAAGTACAAGATATTAGAAGTATTGAAACAAAAGATCTACTTGTGAAAGTAGAAGAATTCAAAAAAGAGTTATTTAGTTTAAGATTTCAGCAGGCAACTGGTCAGCTTGAAAATACTGCTCGTATCAAAGAAGTAAGAAAATCAATCGCAAAGATCAAAACAGTTATTAGAGAAAGAGAACTTGAAAAGTAGGAGAGAGATTATGGAAAGAAATAACAGAAAAGTCTATACTGGCACAGTCATCTCTACTAAGATGGACAAAACTATAACTGTACTTGTTGAAACACATGTAAAGCATAAATTATACGGAAAGCGTATGAATTCATCAAAGAAATTCCATGCACATGATGAAAATAATGAAGCACGTGTTGGAGATACAGTAAAGATTATGGCAACAAGACCATTATCTGCAACAAAGCGTTTCCGTTTAGTAGAAATCGTAAAGAAAGCAGAAATTATCTAATACAGTCTGAAAGGAGGTCACTACTATGATCCAGAACGAAAGTAGATTAAAAGTTGCTGACAATACAGGCGCTAAAGAAGTTTTAGTTATCAGAAACCTTGGTGGTTCAAATAGAAAGACAAGTAGCATCGGTGATGTCGTTGTTGCTACTGTAAAGCAAGCGGCTCCAGGCGGAACTGTAAAGAAGGGTGAAGTCGTTAAAGCTGTTATCGTTAGAACAAGATACGGTGTACAGCGTGAAAACGGTTCAGTAATCCGTTTCGATGATAACGCATGCGTAATCATTAAAGATGACAATACACCTAAGGGTACACGTATCTTTGGCCCAGTCGCTAGAGAGTTAAGAGATGCTGATTTCATGAAAATCGTATCATTAGCTCCTGAAGTATTATAGGAGGAACGAAAGATATGAAATTACGTGTAGGTGATACAGTACAGGTCATTGCAGGCAGCGAAAAAGGCAAGACTGGCGAAATTCTTGCAATTAAAGGTAATAGAGTTGTCGTTGAAGGTGTCAAGAAGGTAACAAAGCATGTTAAACCTTCTCAGGCAGATCCTGAAGGCGGAATCATTACTGTAGAAGCTCCAATCGATGCTTCTAATGTTGTTTACTATGATACAAAAGCTAAGGAAATCGTTAAACTTGGCTACAAAATTGAAGATGGTAAAAAAGTACGTGTTAATAAGAAAACAGGTGCTGTAATCGAAAATAAGAAGAAATAAGGGGAAGGAGGATAATACATGAACCGTTTACAGGAACGTTATACAAACGAAATCACAAAGAACTTAATGAAGAAGTTCGGTTATGAATCTACAATGCAGATTCCTAAAATGGAAAAGATCGTTATTAATATCGGTGTTGGTGATGCAGTCAACAATTCTAAATTCTTAGAAGAAGCTGTAGAAGAATTGACATTAATCTCAGGTCAGAAGCCAATCGTTACTACTGCTAAGAAATCAATCGCTGGTTTCAAGGTACGTGAAGGTCAGGCTATCGGATGTAAAGTCACTTTACGTGGTGAAAGAATGTATGAATTCTTAGATAAGTTAGTAAGTATTTCACTTCCTCGTGTAAGAGACTTCAGAGGAGTACCTAAGAATTCATTTGATGGAAGAGGTAACTACACTTTAGGTGTTAAAGAACAGTTAATCTTCCCTGAAATTGATTTCGATAAGGTTGCAAAGTTAAGAGGTATGGATATCGTATTTGTTACTACTGCAAAGACTGACGAAGAAGGTCGCGCTTTATTAACAGAACTTGGCATGCCTTTTGCTAAATAATTAGGAGGACAGAATTATGGCAAAAACATCAATGAAAGTTAAACAGCAACGTCCTCAGAAATACAAAGTTCGTGAATATACTAGATGCGAACGTTGTGGACGCCCACATTCAGTTATTAGAAAATTCAAGTTATGCCGTATTTGCTTCAGAGAATTAGCTTATAAAGGTGAAATTCCTGGTGTTAAGAAGGCAAGCTGGTAATTTATAAGTCACATACGGAAGGAGGACATATAAATGGTTACAACAGATCCAATTGCAGATATGTTAACTAGAATTCGTAATGCGAATCAGCAGAAACATGAAACTGTTTCTATCCCTTACTCAAACCTAAAGAATGATTTAGCAAAAATCTTAAAGAATGAAGGTTTTGTTACTGACTTCGAAGTGAATGAAGAAGGAAATCATAAGAATATTGTTATTACATTAAAATATAAAGGTAACGAAAGAGTTATCACTGGTTTAAAGAGAGTTTCTAAACCAGGTTTACGTCAGTATGCTAAAGTGAACGAAATTCCTAAAGTATTAAATGGTTTAGGTATCGTAGTATTATCTACTTCTCAAGGACTTATGACTGATAAAGAAGCAAGAGCTAAGAATATCGGTGGAGAAGTATTAGCTTATATCTGGTAATAAAATTATTTAGGAGGTCAAACAATGTCTCGTATTGGTAAAAAGATTATTATCGTACCTGAAGGTGTAAACGTAGACGTTGCTGCTGATAACACTGTCACTGTTACAGGTCCTAAGGGAACTCTTACAAGAAAGTTCTCTGATTTAATTACTATCGAAGTAAATGGTAATGAAATTGAATGTAAGAGACACAGTGAAGAAAAAACAAACAAGCAGTTACATGGTACAACTAGAGCTTTAATTGCAAACATGATCGAAGGCGTTAAAGATGGTTTCTCTAAGAAACTTGAAATCGTTGGTATCGGTTATAGAGCTCAGATGCAGGGTAATAAATTAGTAATGAATATTGGTTATTCACACCCAGTAGAAGTTGAAATCGAAGAAGGTGTGAAAGTTGAATGTCCATCAGCTACTGAAATCACAGTATCTGGTATCTCTAAAGAAAGAGTTGGACATGTCGCTTCAGTAATCAGAGCTTGGAAGAAACCTGAACCTTATAAGGGTAAAGGTATTAAATATTCTGATGAACATATCATCAGAAAAGAAGGTAAAACTGCTGGTAAGAAGTAGTTATAAACTAAGGAGGAAAATCGAATCATGGCAAAGAATGAATCACGTAACGTTATCCGTTTAAGACGTCATGCTAGAGTTCGTAATAAGATTTCTGGAACTCCAGAAAGACCACGTCTTAATGTGTTCCGTTCAAACTCTCATATTCATGCACAGATCATCGATGACACTAAGGGTGTAACTCTTGTATCAGCATCTTCTGTAGACATGAAGTTAGAAAATGGTTCAAACATTGAAGCAGCTGCTGCTGTTGGTGCAGAAATCGCTAAGAGAGCACTTGCTAAAAATATTGATGTAGTAGTATTCGACCGTGGTGGTTATATCTATCATGGTAGAGTAAAGGCACTTGCAGAAGCTGCAAGAGAAGCTGGATTAAAATTCTAAGAGGGAGGTCAAATAATGGAAGAACGTAAACCTAGAGAAAACTCTAGAAGAGGCAATAACCCTAGAAGAAACAGAAAAAACAACAGAAGACAGAGAGCTCCTAAGGAATTCGAAACTAGAGTTGTTACTATCAACCGTGTTACTAAAGTTGTTAAGGGTGGACGTAAAATGCGTTTCGCTGCTTTAGTAGTAATTGGTGATAGAAAGGGTCGTGTTGGTTTCGGTACAGGTAAAGCTAACGAAGTACCTGATGCAATTAGAAAAGCTGAAGAAGCTGCTAAGAGAAACCTTATCACTGTTCCATCAATTAATGGTACAATCCCTCATGAAATTACAGGTAACTTCAAGTCTGGTTCAGTATTCTTAAGACCAGCTGCAAAAGGTACTGGTATCATCGCTGGTGGACCTGTCCGTGCAGTTGTTGAATTAGCAGGTTACTCTGATATCTTATCTAAGTCACTTGGATCAAGAACTCCAATTAACATGGTAAGAGCAACAATCGAAGGTTTAGCATCATTAAAGACTGCTGAACAGGTAGCAGAATTAAGAGACATCACAGTCGAAAAGATTTATGGATAGGAGGAGCGTAAAAATGGCAGAAAATAAAAAAGTTGTGATTACGCTTGTAAAAAGCCCTATTGGTGGTAAAGAAAACCAGAAGGCTACTCTTAAAGCGTTAGGATTAAACAAAATGCATGCTTCTGTTGAAAAGTATGAAACAGAAACAATCAAAGGCATGATCAACGCAGTAAGACACCTAGTAAAAGTTGAAGACAAGTAGGAGGTGTAAACAATGAAATTACATGAACTCAAATACAATGACGGCGCACGTCGTAACAGAAATCGTGTAGGTCGTGGTACAAGCTCTGGTAATGGTAAGACATCTGGTAGAGGTCAGAAAGGTCAGGGCGCTAGATCTGGTGGAGGTAAGAAACCAGGATTTGAAGGTGGACAGACTCCATTATTCATGCGCTTACCAAAGCGTGGCTTCACTAATCATAATGCTAAGGAATATGCAATCATCAACGTTGAAGACTTAAACAAGTTCGAAAATGGTGCTGTTGTAGATTTAGAAGCAGTTATGGAAGCTAAGCTAGTTAAGAAAGCATTAGACGGTTTAAAAGTCTTAGGCAGAGGCGAATTAAATGTTGCTTTAACAGTAAAGGCTAGCAAATTCTCAAAATCAGCTGTAAAGGCAATTGAAGCTGCAGGTGGAAAAACTGAGGTGATCTAAGATGCTAAACTTTTTTAAAGAAGTATTTAAAAAAGGTGAATTGCGTCGTAAGGTCGTCTTTACACTAGGTATACTATTCGTATTCCGTTTAGGAGCAGGCATTGTGATTCCTTATATTGATACAAGTGCAATCACAAGCGCTGCTACCTCTTCAGGAATCTTCGGAATTATGAATATGCTTGGTGGAGGAACATTGGAGAAATTCTCATTATTTTCTTTGGGGGTTTCTCCTTATATTACATCTTCTATTATTATTGAGTTATTATCTATGGATGTTGTCCCAGCTTTAACTCAGTGGAATAAAGAAGGTAATACAGGTAAAAAGAAAAAGGATAAAGTAACTCGTGTGTTAACGCTTGCATTAGCAATAATTCAAGGTGGGTCATTGACATATGCATTCGATAAGGGTTATAGTATTCTAGCGAGTAGTTCTATTTGGACATACGTCTATGTAGTTATAGTTATGGCTGCAGGTTCTATGTTCACAATGTGGTTAGGTGATCAGATTACTATTAAAGGTGTAGGTAATGGTACTTCACTATTGATCTTCACTGGTATCGTCGCTAACCTTCCAAATAGTTTTATCTCGTCTTTTAAATCAATGGTTACATTCGGAAGTGCTTATAAGACTGCAACAAGCTTAGCTTGGTACATCTTATTTGTTATCGTATATTTAGCCATTGTCGTGTTTGTTGTATTTGAAGAAGGAGCAATTAGAAAAATTCCTATTATCTATGCAACAAATACACAGACAGTCATGCATACTAAGGAATCTACTAATCTTCCAATTAAGATTAATAGTTCTTCAGTTATTCCAGTTATCTTTGCTGCATCAGTTTTAGCAGCACCAAGAACAATCATTAGTTTCATGAAGTCTACTTCTACAACGAAGATGATTGACAATATTTTGAATTATCAGAAACCTATAGGATTTGTTCTCTATATCGTTATGATTATTCTATTCACATTCTTCTATTCTAATTTACAGATCGACGCTAAGAAGATCAGTGAAGATTTAAAGAAGAGTGGTGGCGCAATTCCTGGTGTTCGTACTGGTGATGATACAAAGAAATATATCGGAACTGTCTTAAATCGTGTAACTGTGGTAGGATCTCTATTCCTAGCAATCATTGCATCTATTCCAATCATCGCTCCAGAAATCTGGAAGATGACATCAAATAATGCATTGTCTCTAGGGGGTACAGGATTGATTATCGTAACTGGTGTTGCGTTAGAAACTGTAAGAGCAATAAAAAGTATGTTGACAAGAAGAGAATATCATGGTTATATAAGAAAGTAGCAATTAGAAGGAGGAATAGAATTTGAATATTATTCTTATGGGCCCTCCTGGGGCAGGCAAAGGAACTCAGGCTAAAAAATTAGTGGAGGAGTACGGCTTGTACCAGATCTCAACTGGTGACCTTTTTAGAAAAGCTTTAAAGGAAAAAACAAAGTTCGGGGTAATTGCTAGTTATTTTATTCAATTTGGGCATCTTGTTCCAGATGAATATACAGTTGAAATGGTAAGGGAATTCTTAAAGGAAAATATTGATTCTTTTAAGAACGGTTTTATTCTTGATGGTTTCCCAAGAACTATCATTCAGGCTAGAGAACTAGAAAGTATCGCGAAAGAATTTGGCTTTGATATTGATGCGGTCATCAATATTGATGTGCCATCTGAAAAGTTAATCAAGAGACTTTCAGGTCGTAGAACTTGTAAGGATTGTGGAACCACTTATCATGTCGTTTTCAATCCACCAAAAACTGAAGGCGTATGCGACAAGTGTGGTGGAGAACTCTATCAGCGTCCTGATGAGAGCGAAGAAGCTGTACAGGTTAGACTTGATACTTATGAAAAGCAGACTAGACCACTTATTGACTATTATACAATGAAGGGCGAATTAACTAACGTTAATGGCGACCAGTCTATGGATGCTGTTTATGCAGATATCAAGAAAAATCTGGAGGCCAAATAATGATTACAATCAAGGATGAACGTGAAATTGACCTAATGAGACATGCTGGTCATGTTGTAGGTTTAGTTCATCAGGAACTCGCTAAATGGCTTAAACCGGGTTTAACAACAGAACAGGTATCTGATTTCTGTGAAAAGATTATAAGAAAGAATGGTTGTACACCATCTTTCTTAAATCTTTATAATTTTCCTGGTGCTGTTTGCACGTCTGTAAATGATGTTGTCGTTCATGGCATTCCTAATGGTTATGTACTTAAAGATGGAGATATTATCTCTGTGGATGTAGGTGCATGCTGGAAAGGATATCATGGGGACTCTGCGTGGACATTTGCGATTGGCAATGTGTCTCCACAGGCTAAACATCTTATGGAAGTATGTGAACAGTCGCTTTATGCTGGTTTAGAACAAGTTAAACCAGGTAACAGAGTTTCTGATATTTCACATGCTGTTCAGACTTACCTTGAAAGTCATGGCTGCTCAACGCCTAGAGACTATACAGGACATGGCATTGGCACAGAGGTTCATGAAGATCCTAGCATTCCTAACTGGGGTGAACCAGGCAGAGGACCAAAATTAAGAAAAGGTATGTGTATTGCAGTTGAACCTATGGCGCACTTAGGCAAAGCCGAGGTTAAAGTAATGGATGATAATTGGACAGTAAAGACTGCAGACCATTCATTAGCTGCACATTATGAACATACTGTAGCTATCACTGAAGATGGCTATGAAATCATGACAAAGGTACATAAGGAGTTGATCGATTTTGGCAAAGAAGAAAGATGACGTAATTGAAGTCCAGGCAACGGTCGTAGAGACATTACCAAACGCAATGTTTAAAGTCCAGCTGGATAATGGAGTAGTTATTTTAGCTCACGTTTCTGGTAAAATCCGTATGAATTACATTCGCATTTTACCAGGGGACAAAGTAACAGTAGAAATTTCTCCATATGATTTAACACGTGGGCGAATCACATTTAGACACAAATAGATCTTCCCAAAGGAGGCAGACACAAGATGAAAGTAAGACCATCTGTAAAACCAATCTGCGATAAGTGCAGAGTAATCAAGCGTAAGGGTAGAGTAATGGTAATCTGTGAAAACCCAAAGCATAAACAGAGACAAGGTTAATTATTTTTAGGAGGAACAATAGACAATGGCTCGTATAGCTGGTATTGATATCCCACGCGATAAGCGTGTGGTAGTTTCTTTAACTTATATCTATGGTATTGGTCCAACAACAGCTAAGAAAATCTTAGCAGCTGCTGGCGTTTCTGAAGATGTTAGAGTAAAGGATCTTACAGAAGAAGAAGAAACAAAAATTCGTAAAGAAGTTGAACATATTAAAACTGAAGGTGACCTTCGTAGAGAAACTCAGTTAAACATTAAGAGATTAATGGAAATTGGTTGCTACAGAGGGCTTCGCCATCGTAAAGGACTTCCAGTACGTGGACAGAGAACTAAGACTAACGCTAGAACGCGTAAAGGTAAAGCTACTCCAATTGCTGGAAAGAAGAAGTAGTAGGAGGCAGAACAAATGGCAAAACAAGTTGTACGTGGTAAAAAACGTGTAAAGAAGAATATAGCAAAAGGTATTGCTCATGTTCATTCAACATTCAACAATACAATCGTAACAGTTGCTGATGAACACGGTAACGTTATTAGCTGGTCAAGCGCTGGTGCTCTTGGATTCAAAGGTTCAAGAAAATCTACTCCATATGCTGCTCAGATGGCTGCTGAAGCTGCTGCAAAGGCATCTATGGATCATGGTATGAAATCTGTTGAAGTATGTGTAAAAGGTCCTGGTCCAGGACGTGAAGCTGCTGTTAGAGCTCTTTCAGCTGCTGGTTTAGAAGTAACTGCAATCACTGACGTTACTCCAATCCCACATAACGGATGTCGTCCACCAAAACGTCCTCGTGGATAATTTGATTTATATTACATTTATATAAAATAAATATCTCAAAGAGGAGGGAAACAATGCAAAAGTTTGAAAAAGCAAATTTCACTGTTGATACATACAATGAAGATGAAAATTATGGTAAGTTTATCATCGAACCTTTAGAAAGAGGTTTTGGTACTACTTTAGGTAACTCTTTAAGAAGAGTATTATTATCATCTATGCCAGGTGCTGCAGTATTTGCAGTAAAAATCAATGGCGCTATTCATGAATTCTCAGCAGTTGATGGTGTTTTAGAAGATGTTACAGCTATCATCTTAAATATTAAGAAATTAGTATTTGAATTAGATTCTGATGAAGATGTAACAATGGTTATTGATGTAACTGGTCCAGCTACTGTAACTGGTGCAGACATTCAATGTCCTTCTGAAGTTAAGATGATTTCTAATGATTTAGTAATTGCTCATGTTGCTGAAGGTCAGCATTTCTATATGGAAATGTATGCTCATAAAGATAGAGGTTACATGAGTGCAGATCAGAATAAGAAGTTCGTTAACAGTGTTGACGTAATTCCTACTGATTCTATCTTCTCTCCTGTTGTTAATGTAGCATATTTAGTTGAACCAACTCGTGTTGGTCAGTCAGCAAAGTATGATCAGTTAACTATGGAGATTACAACTGATGGTTCAATTAAACCTCATGAAGTTCTTGCAATTGCTGCAAAAGTATTAGTTGAACATTTAAATATGTTCGTTGAATTAACTGATCAGGCAATGAATATGGACGTTATGAGTGAAGTACAGCAAGATACAGGTAACAAGGTTCTTGATATGACTATTGAAGAACTTGACCTTTCTGTACGTTCATACAACTGCTTAAAGAGAGCAGGAATTCAGACTGTTCAAGAATTAGCTTCTAAGACTGAAGACGATATGATTAAGGTTCGTAACCTTGGTAAGAAGTCTTTAAAAGAAGTTAAAGAAAAATTAAATGAATTAGGTCTTGGTTTTAAACCAATGGACTAAGTTTGTGGAAGGAGTACACTAATGGCAAACAATAGAAAATTAGGCCGTGTATCTAGTCATAGAAAAGCTATGTTACGTAACTTAGCTACTGATGTCATCATGCATGGTAAGATTGAAACAACTGCTACTCGTGCTAAAGAAGTACGTAAAGTCGTTGATAAATTAATCACTCTTGGTATTAGAGGAGATCTTCATGCTAGAAGACAGGCTGCTGCTATTCTTCAGAATGTAGTAGATCCAGCAACTGGAAAGACAGCTGTACAGGTTCTATTTGATGATGTTGCACCTAAGTTCAAAGGTAAGAACGGTGGTTATACTAGAGTTATCAAAACTTATAACCGTAAAGGTGACAATGCCCCAATGGCAATCATCGGATTATTCTAATCACAAAGCCCCTATGGTTTCATAGGGGTTTTTATTTTCCTCTATTTTTGTAAATGGTATTCACAAATTCATAAAATGTAAGTGCTTCTCTTTGTCAACTAGGTTTAAAGTAGTTTTTAAATCATTGTTTATGAGTAAATATAAGACTATGATGAACTCGAAAAGAAAAGAGGAGGAAGCAATTATGAATATAGATGTTAAAAAAATTTTAGATCAGGCAAAGGATTCATATGATCGTTATTTCAAGGATGCACCACAATTACCAGAAAACCATGGACAGGATGTAGTTTTTGATAAAGAAAAGATGAAAGAAATCATCAATAAAAAAGTGAATCAGCTTGAAGGACATGTCAATAACTTAAATACACTTAAGAAAGAACTTGAAGGTGAATCTGCAACGGTTCTTAATAACACATTCTCTAAAGATAAAGAAGAATATACTAAGTCAACTGTTAACCAGATGCTTAAAGATTATGAAGAAGAAAGAAAAAGAATTGATGATTTAGAAAAGAAGCTTGATGAAATCAAGAAATAATGGAGGAAATATTTATGAACACTAACAAAATTATTGAAAAAGCAAAAGAATCTTATGATCGTTACTTTAAAGATGCACCAGTTTTACCAGACAATCATGAACAAGATGTAGTTTGTAATACAGAAGAAATTGAAAAAATCATTGAAAAAAAGAAAGCTCAATTAGATGGTCATGTAGAAAACCTCAATGCATTAAAGAAAGAAATCGAAGTGACAGCAACTAATAAATTAAATAAGACATTTACAGAAGATTCTGCTGAATATGCAAAGAAAGCTGTTAATCAGATGTTAGCTGATTATGAAGAAGAAAATAACAGAATTGCAGATTTAAAGAAAAAATTAGCTACACTAAAGAAATAATATCAGATGAATTCTGGTATTTTTTTTACGAAAAATTCATTCACACAATTTCACATTGTAAGGGAATTCATTTGTATACGTTGTTTACAATTAAAAAAATACTGTTGTCATCGTGTAAATTCTTGATTATGATACAACTGTAATCGGAAAGGAGGGAGTCACTAGTATGAAATCAAACATAAAAAGCCTTCAGCAAGCTTCTTATACATATTCCACTGACCCTCGACAAGTCAGCAAAAAGCGTCCAAAACCTTCAGTAAATCAAACTCCCGCTTCCGATCACTATAATATATCTCTGCATATATTATCCACTCAGTTGAAGTGTGATGATAAAGATGAGCTTTATAAGAAGGCTATTAGTAGAGCAAAAGATTCATTCAATCGTTATTTTAGTGATCAGAAACATTTAAAAGACATTGATAAGAATAACGATATACTTATAAATGTAGATAAACTTGAGGAAACATATGATGAAAAGAAGAATCAGTTAATGGGTCATATGGAAAATCTAGAAGCAATAAAAAAAGAACTAAATGAACGTGCTAAAAACAGCATAGGGCATTATTTCTCAAAAGAGAAAAATCAATATTATCTGGATGAAGTCGATCATCTTTATTCTAGCTATCAAGAAGAACAAAGACGACTGAAAGAATTTAAACAAAAGATAGAAGACTTAAAGAAAACAGCCTAAAAGCTGTTTTCTTTGCGTTTTAGACCTCTTTTCACTATAATGGGCGATAGAGGTGAAAACTATGATCATTCATCAAATTGAACAAACACATTTCAGTGACTCTGAAGCACTCATTATCCAATTTATTTTAAATAAAGGCATGGATATCAAAAATATGACTACTAAAGAGATTGCAGAAGCTACTTTTACTAGCCCTTCACTATTAATACGTATCGCAAAGAAAATGGGTTATGATGGCTGGAATCAATTCAAACAAGCATTTCTAGAAGAATTAGAGTATATGTATGCATCTCAAGACATTGATGCATCTATTCCGTTTCTAATAAGTGATGATATTTCTGTCATATCAAATAATATATTTAAACTACATGAAGAGACAATAGAAGATACAAAAAACTTGATGAAACATGATGATCTCATGAATGCATTAAAACTCTTAAGAGATGCCAAGTATATTGATATCTATACTCGCCCTAATAAACAACATTTGGCTCAATCTTTTGCCCAGAAGATGTATTCTATTCAAGAACGTGTCGATACCGTTATGATATCTGGTAATGACCTAGTTCAAGCATCCATGAGTGGTCCTGAACACTGTGCCATCATTATCTCTTATTCTGGTGAAACAACACATATAATCCATCTTGCGAAGAAACTAAAAAGTAAACATACACCAATTATTGCGATTACTAGTATCTCTAAAAGTACACTTGTTAAATTATCAGATGTGAGCTTAAGAATCTCATCAAGAGAAATGTTGAATACTAAGATTGGTGATTTTGCATCCACTGAATCTATTACCTGTATTTTAGATATTCTTTATAGCTGTTATTTCTCACTTAACTATAAAGAAAATCTTAACTATAAACTCAGTATTGCCGGGGAAATAGATGATCAGTACTCAGAATATGAATATATTGATGAAACAAAAATAAAATGATACACTTAGAACACGTATTTTAATAATTAGGAGGCAAACCATGGCAAATGCGGTAGATATAAATAATCTAAGTTTTGAGTACGAAGAAGGTGCCAAAACAATTGATCAAATTTCTTTTTCAGTACCTAAAGGCAGCTATACAGTTGTATTAGGTCATAATGGTTCTGGTAAAAGTACTATTGCGAAATTAATCATAGGATTACTAGAACCAAAAACAGGTGATATCACTGTAGATGGTATCCACTTAGATGAAGAACATCTCTATGATGTCAGAGAAAAGGTAGGTATTGTATTCCAAAATCCTGATAACCAGTTTATTGGTTCAACAGTCAGAGATGATATTGCCTTTGGTTTAGAAAACCTATGTGTTCCTACAGAAGATATGGAAGATATCATTCAGACATATGCGAAAAAAGTCAATATGACTGAATTCCTAGATCATGAACCTACAAAACTATCAGGAGGACAGAAGCAGCGTGTCGCTATTGCCGGAATTCTTGCAATGCATCCATCTATTATTATTTTAGATGAAGCCACAAGTATGCTTGATCCTCGTGGTAAGATTGAAATCAATAATCTTGTTCATGAACTCAATCAAACACAGAATATGACTATTCTTTCTATTACTCATGATATAGAAGAAGCAGCTCTTTCAGATCATGTCATATTATTAGATAATGGTCATATTATTGATAAAGGAACTCCTGAAGAAGTATTAACACAAAAGGAAGAGTTAGAACGTATTGGCTTAGATGTACCATTTGCCTATAAGATTTCTAAAAAGCTTCATGATTCAGGCTATCCAATTAAACCAATCATAAACAAAGAAAAGCTGGTGAAAGAATTATGTCAATTGAATTTAAAAAAGTAAATTATATATATGGAGAAAACACTCCATTTTCATATATTGCCTTAAAGGATGTCTCTTTAAAAATCCCTCAGGGTTCCTTTACAGCTCTTATTGGTCATACTGGCAGTGGTAAATCTACTCTCATCCAGCATATCAATGCCTTACTTTTACCATCTGATGGTGAAGTAGATATTGATGAATTTGTGATTCGTGCTGGAGAAAAACCAGAAGTACTTAAACCGTTGAGAAAAAAAGCTGGTTTAGTTTTCCAGTTCCCAGAATATCAGTTGTTTGAAGAAACAATTGAGAAAGATATTATCTTTGGACCTACTAACTTTGGTATGTCTGAAGAAGAGGCGAAAGAACGTGCAGGTAAGGTATTAAAGCTTGTTGGCTTAGATGAATCATATCTTGAAAGATCACCATTTGAATTATCAGGTGGACAAAAAAGAAGAGTAGCCATTGCTGGAATACTTGCCATGGAACCAGATATTCTTGTCTTAGATGAACCAACAGCAGGTTTAGATCCACAAGGGGCTAAAGAAATGTTGGAACTATTTAAGAAGTTCCAGGAAAGCGGCAAGACAGTTATCATGGTCTCTCATGATATGAACCATGTATTACAATATTGTGATCATGTAGTAGTCATGAACCATGGTGAAGTAGAACGATATTGCGATGTAGATGAACTCTTTAGTGAAAGAGATTATCTTGAATCAATGAGTATCGATCTACCAGTTATCACTGATTTCATTCAAGAACTTAATATTGGTGGTTTCCATATCAACCCATCTATTAAAGATATAGATGAATTAGTTCACGCAATAGGAGGAGAATACAATGGATAGTATGATCATAGGACGTTATCTTCCTCTTAACTCTTTTATACATAAAAGAGACCCACGTTTAAAAATAGGTCTTCTTTTATTATTCTTAATTGCTGTATTTTTTGATGCAGGTTTTATTGGTTATGGTATTTTATCTGCCTATGTCATTTTATGTCTTCTTTTATCTAAGATTTCATTTAAGGATGTTATGAAGGCTATGAAGCCAATGATTTTCATGATGGCTTTTCTTGCCTTATTCAATCTCTTATTCTTACAGACTGGTTCTGTTGTATGTACTCTAGGACCTGTTAAAATCTATTCTGGAGCCTTAAAACAGACAGCCTATATTCTTATACGTTTAATCTTAATTATCTCTATGACAACCCTTCTAACAGCTTGTACAAAGCCATTAGACTTAACACTAGGTCTAGAAAAACTCTTTGGACCACTTAAGAAGGTTGGTTTCCCAACTCATGAAATTGCGATGATGATTTCTATCGCTTTACGATTCATTCCTACATTATTAGAAGAAACACAAAGAATCATGAAAGCACAGGCATCTAGAGGTGTAGACTTCCAGGAAGGCACATTTAAAGAGAAGGTATCCGCTATTGTCTCTTTAATTATTCCGCTATTTATCTCTGCCTTCATGCGTGCAGATGATCTCGCAAATGCTATGGAAAGTAGAAACTATAACCCAGAAGCAACTAGAACACGTTACCATCAGGTAAAGTGGGATTTAGGTGATACACTTTCTCTTATCTTTTCACTCATTGTTGTGACAGGTGTTGTAGTATTGAGCTTTATACTATGAGAATAAAATGTATAGTGACTTATGATGGTACACACTTCTATGGCTGGCAGATCCAGCCAGATAAACGTACAGTACAAGAAGAAATACAAAAAGCCATTTATAAGATCACTCATGAAGAAGTCACAATTCACTCATCAGGAAGAACAGATGCAGGTGTCCATGCAGTAGGACAGGTATTTCATTTTGATATTAATAAAGAAATACCTGAAAAACAATGGATTCGTGCCTTAAACAATTTCCTTCCTGAAGATATCTATATCAAAGATTCATTCATAGTTGATGAATCTTTTCATGCACGCTATAGTGCAAAAAAGAAAGAATATCGTTATCTTGTTTCTACAAAACCTTATAACCCAATTGAGAGACTCTATGTCTATCAGCACAATCGCCCATTAGATATAGAGGCTATGAGGGAGTGTGCTCAAATCTTTCTAGGAGAACATGACTTTGCCTCTTTCTGTGTCTTTAACGGTTTAGGGGATACAATCCGCGTTATAGAAACAATTGATATACAAGAAGAAGATGGGATTGTCACAATGAGATTTGTAGGCAATGGATTCCGTCGCTATATGGTACGTTTAATCTCTGGTGCACTTATTCAAGTAGGATCTCATTGGCGTACAAAGGAATTTGTAGAAGAACTACTTGAATCAAAAGGAAAGAAAAAATGTTTATTTAAGGCCAAACCAGAAGGTCTTTACTTACAGGAAGTGTATTATGAAGAAGATGATTAACTATCATACCCACACATATCGCTGTGGACATGCAGTAGGAAATGAATATGAAATGATAGAAGCAGCATTACATGAAGGCTATCAAGAAATAGGCATGAGCTGTCATATCGCTTTACCTCATTACCGTTCTCATCTTCTTCATTCACTTCCTTCAATTCGTTCTATTCAAGGTCTTAAATCATGTATAGGTGCTTTTTTAAGAAATGGTCCTAAGATGCGTATGCCTTATGATGAAAAAGAAGATTATCTAGATGCGCTTAATAACTGTCAGAAGCATTTTCACTATATCAAGATATATAAGGGATTTGAAGCAGAATACTTCGAAGACTACCTAGATTACTATCAGAACTTATTAAGCTCTGGAGAAGTCGATTATTTGATTCTAGGGCATCATTTCCATAAACATAGCATCCATGACTGTTACTATGGAAGAAAGAATCTTACAAAAAAAGATTTACTCAATTATGTAGAAGAATTAGAAAAAGCAATGGATACTGGACTATTCACTTACATTGCCCATCCAGATCTCTTTTTAATGGGATATGGGAAAATAGACGATGTCAGCAAAGAAGTTATTTTACGTATATGTAAGAAGGCAAAAGCTACAAACACCCCTCTAGAACTTAATGCGGGAGGTGTACGTAAAGGTGAAGTGAAGATGAATGGGAAGGATGTTTATCCTTATGCCAATGCCTATTTCTTCCAGATTGCCTCTATGATAGGCAATGATATTATTCTTGGATTAGATGCTCATTCACCAGAACAACTCAGCTGTGAGATGTATCATTACCTAGAAAAACTAGCTAAAGAATATCATCTTCATGTTCTTGATCACATCGAATTCAAGAAAGGAAAACAATAGAAAAATTCAAGAGAATTTTTCCTTTAATCATTGACAAAAGTGCGAGTGTTGCTATAATAAGATTGTTCTGTTCAAGGGGTATTACACCTTGATACAAGAATGCATGAGTTTGTTTGTTCAGGAAACAGTCTGACCCTTATCAACGGACAATACGTTTCCCTGGATAAAATCATTTTAAAAAGACCCCGGTAAGGTTATTTTAAAAGGAGAAAAAAGAATGAGACAAACAACAATGGCTAAAGAAGCCACAATTGAAAGAAAATGGTATGTTGTAGATGCAACTGGTCTTACATTAGGTCGTTTAGCATCTCAGGTTGCTACAGTATTAAGAGGTAAGAACAAGCCTACTTATACTCCACATGTAGACACTGGTGACTATGTAGTTATCATCAATGCAGAAAAAGTAGTAATGACAGGTAAGAAGTTAGACAAGGTGAAGTACTATCACCATTCTGGATTCTTAGGTGGTTTAAAAGTTAAAACTGCTAGACAGTTCCAGGAACAGAATCCAACTGGATTCGTAGAAACTGCCATCAAAGGTATGCTTCCACACAACACTCTTGGCAGACAGCAGGCTAAGAAATTATTTGTTTATGCTGGTAGTGAACATCCACATGCTGCTCAGAAACCAGTAGAATTAAAGTTAAAGTAGGAGGAAGAATAAATGGCAAACGTACAGTACAGAGGAACAGGTCGTAGAAAATCTTCAGTAGCTCGTGTTATCTTAACACCAGGTACTGGTAAATGCGAAATCAACGGTAAGGCTGCTAAGGAATACCTTCCTTCAGACGTATTATTAATGATCGTTGACCAGCCATTAGAATTAACTGGTACAAAGGATAAGTTCGATGTAAAAGTTAATGTTAATGGTGGAGGTATCTCAGGTCAGGCTGGTGCTATCCGTCATGGTATCGCAAGAGCTTTACTTGAAGCTGGTTCTGATTACAGACCAACATTAAAGGCTGCTGGCTTATTAACTCGTGATTCAAGAGTTAAAGAACGTAAGAAATACGGTCTTAAAAAAGCAAGACGTGCTCCACAGTTCTCAAAGAGATAATATTATTTATCACTTATTACAAGAGACATTCAAGAACTCCCTTTTGGGAGTTTTTGTTTTACCTTAAAATAGAGTTTTTGAACTTTGCTAGACACTGTCTAACAAAATATATTAAATGTTTCTCAGGTAAAAAGGTAGTTTACATCTCTTTCCTAAATCGCTACAATAGGGAATCGAGGTATTCACCTCTTATATCTTATGTAAAGGAAAAGGGAAAATGGGGATTTATTTCATTGTATGTCCGTTAGTCTTTCTAGCGGGCTTTGTAGATTCAATTGCAGGTGGGGGAGGTCTGATTTCGCTTCCAGCCTATATGTTTGCAGGAATACCAGTACACGCCGCAATTGCGACAAATAAGCTATCATCATCAACAGGCACTGTTGTATCGACTGCAAGACTTATTAAGAATAAAAAAGTAGATTGGGGATTTGTACCAGGAACAGTCATTGGCGCACTCCTTGGTTCTGTCGCAGGCGCAAATCTTACACTCATTATGAGTGATCATATTCTAAAGATGGTATTAGTTGTTCTTTTACCAGTTGTCGCAATCTGTATATTAAAAGATAAGAATATGGATGTAGAAGTTCCAGTGGGAATGACAAAGACTAAACAGTATTTGATTGCGATTGTATGCTCATTTGTGATTGGCTGCTATGATGGATTCTATGGTCCAGGAACAGGTACATTCTTATTACTTGTATTTACTAAGTTTGCGAAGATGCCAATAGATAAGGCAACAGGAAATGTAAAGGTAGTAAATCTATCTTCAAACATTTCAGCATTAGTCACATTTATCTTAGCAGGAAAGATTCTATGGGGATTAGGACTTGCTGCTTCATGCTTTAGTATTGCAGGACATTATGTAGGTGCTGGAATGGTTGTGAATAACGGTTCTAAGATTATTAAACCATTAATTCCAATTGTATTAGTATTATTAATGATTAAAGTTGTATCAGGAATATAGTATTAAAGTTTGCGAGGTAAATGCGAGCTTAAGCGCTATATACTCATATACGAATATAATTAATTCTACATTTGTAATAGAATGGAGTGCTTAAAGATCCATGATATTGTGAGAGAACCAGTAAAACTCTCATTTTTGTATATTAAAAGGACTGATCCTTATGTAAAGGTCAGTCCTTTTCTCAGTGTGCCGGGCATGGCACTAATTCAGTCGGAGATAAACCGACCACAGGTATTTACCGCCAAGTGTAGTGAACCACAAGCCGATACCATAAAGGTAGGAGTGAAGGAAGTGGTGTAGCGATTTCTTTGAGCGTACGAACAGAAACTTGATATAAGGCTAAATGGTGGATAAGGTTGCTGAACAAACCGAAGTCCTAAAGGTAAACGTAAAACCAAGAGAGTAAATCAAGGCGCTGTGAAGGAAATAGGATTAGTGAATTACCCCGGGAGGCCTCACAGGCAATGAAGTCCAATATCTTTAAAATCAGTGATGGTAAGTTGTGCGATAAAAAGCTTACTGTGAGGAGTCAGCTGAGGTCATAGTAGGTGTCTCACCAACACCAAAGGACCTAATGTTTATATGATGTCACTCATCATAAAGCAATGTCTAGATAGTTCGAAATTGGAATCATCTCATAAATGGAAAACGTAATTCTGTGGAGATGAAGGAAGAGGGAACGGTTCTAGATAAATCTACGATATGAAAAGGAGAACACAGACATGAGACTAATTGATGAAATACTCAGTGATTCAAATATCGACAGGGCTATTCTACAAGTCAAGAGAAACAAAGGTGTATCTGGAGTCGATAAGATGACAGTAGATGAACTTGATGAATATTTCTATAAGCATAGAAGAGAGATTAGATATTCTATACTTAATGAGAAATATAAGCCCCAAGCAGTTAAGAGAGTTTATATCCCAAAGCCTAATGGTAAGAAAAGACCATTAGGTATACCTACAGTAGTAGATAGAGTTATTCAACAGGCTATTGCACAAGTGTTAATGAAGAAATTAGATTCTTCATTCAGTGAATTCAGTTATGGATTCAGACCAAGAAGAAGTGCACAGATGGCTGTATTGAAGACTCTAGAATACATTAATGAAGGCTATGACTGGGTTATAGACTTAGATATTGAAGCATATTTTGACACTGTAAATCATGACAAGTTAATCTCAATACTTAGAGAAAAGAATGTGAATGACTCAACAACATTACATCTTATTCGCAAGTTCATGCAGGCAGGAATTATGGAAGATGGTTTAGTAAAACCTTCTAGAATCGGCGTGCCGCAGGGCGGCTTATGCCGATATCCGCATAAGCCGCCTTATGCGGACAAAGATATTATGCCGAGTTAATTTAGATAACCCTTTAATAATCATACAATTTTCTTTATTTTCTCGGCATAATGCATCACACTTTAAATAGAATTATAGTTCTATTTCTATTTAAAGGAGCGTGATGATTATGAGATTAGAACTAATTTGTAGTGGATTAACAAAATTATTAGTAGATAATAACTATAGTCCAACAACCATAAACTTTTATAAAAGAGAATGGAAAAAACTAAATGATTTTCTTTTATTAGAATATGGGGATGATGTTTTTTCTATTGATAAAGGTTTAATCTTTTTAGAAAAGATTCATGGTATTGTTTCATCTTTTGAAGAATCCAAATTAAAAGATCAACAGTTGCAGTTGATTAGATCGATTCAAATCTTACAGGATTATAAGCTTCACGGTGTACTTACTAGACGATATCATGCATCTAAAAATCCAATCAGATTAGAGGGTGATTATTTAAATATTCATATTCGTTTTAATGATTATCTAGATCACACCGAATTGTCGAAGTCCACCAAAAAGCATTATATTAAAATTTCTCTAATATTTCTTGACTATCTTAATCAAAAAGGAATAACTGATGTTAGTCACATTGATTTATCCATATGTAATGATTATATAAGAACTTTTACTGGTATGTCTTTTAAAACGATTGAACAACATATCTGTGGATTACGATATTTTTTAAGATACTTAAATGAAGAAAATGTGCTAGAAAGTGATGTTGCTTCTCTTATTCATATGCCAGCTATATCAAAATCGACTAAGATACCATCGGTATGGACTGAAGATGAAATTAAAAAATTATTACAGGCTATTGATAGAAACAGTCCTATTGGAAAAAGGGATTACGCAATGATAGTGTTAGCTTGTATTTTAGGGTTACGTATTTCTGACATTAAGAACTTAACATTTGATAATTTTAACTGGGAAGAAAAAAAGCTGAGCATCATTCAACACAAGACAAAAAAGCCATTAACACTGCCTATCCCTGATGCAGTTGGATGGGCAGTAATAGATTATATAAAGAATGGAAGACCTAAATATTACGAATCAAAATTCATATTTCTAAAGCATATGCCGCCCTTTGATATGCTAAGTGATGAAAATCATTTGTCAGGTAGAATCCATTTTTATATGAAAAAGGCGAAAATCCCATTAAACAAAAACTGTCACAGAGGCTTTCACTCTCTAAGGCATACATCAGCTTCAATGCTTCTCGATGCAGGGGTTGAATTACCAGTCATCACATCAATTCTTGGACATTCTAGTACTGATATAACTTCTATT
The DNA here is from genome assembly GCF_000437715.1 of Catenibacterium sp. CAG:290. Classification (NCBI taxonomy): domain Bacteria; kingdom Bacillati; phylum Bacillota; class Erysipelotrichia; order Erysipelotrichales; family Coprobacillaceae; genus Catenibacterium; species Catenibacterium sp. CAG:290. The sequence goes on along the minus strand of NZ_FR898808.1, from coordinate 15,288 downwards.
TATTTAAAGACAGATCTTGATAAGTTAAAAGAATGCGTTTTGGATTTGACGTTCGATGATGAATACATTGATATTCGATAGTATTTTCAAAAATGAAATTTAAGATCTGATCAATTTAAAGAGAGCCCAAGGATTTAAATACGTAACAGAAGAATTCGCATTAAAAAGAATAGATAAGTATCTTGCAGGTAAAAACATACAAGAAAAAGTGATTACTAAATCAGTAGTTGATGAATGGTGTTTAAGAAAGACATATGAAACACAAACAAACCAAAACAGTAGAATATCAATTATGAGAATACTATGCTCATATTTATCAGAATTAGGATTTGATGCATATGTTCCTCCAAAAAGACTGACTAGAAAAGCTCCGAAATATAATGCACATATCTATACTGATGATGAATTAAGAAGATTTTTTGAAGCCGTTGATAAGAGTCGATCAGTTCCTTCTGAATGCCCATATCGCCATATTATTATGCCTATATTCTTTAGAATACTATATACAAGCGGATTGCGTGTATCTGAGCTAAGACTGGCTAAAATCGAGGACTTTCATTTGGATGAAGGCTACTTTATAGTTAAAAGCGGAAAGAATAATAAAGATAGAATAATTCCAATTCATCCTGTATTAGTAAAAAAATGTAAGGAATTAAAATCAACTATTCATATTGATTCTGATGAATCAGAATATTTCTTTATGAAATTGCCTGGCAAACCACTGACACTTCAATGTGTGTACAAAAATTTCAGAAGATATCTTGATAAGACCGAAATATCGCATAATGGACGTGGCCCACGAGTCCATGACTTTCGCCATACTTATTGTGTCAACTTATTAAAGAAATGGGTATATGAGGAAAAGAATCTATTGGTATATCTGCCATATATGAAAACAATGTTAGGTCATGAAAGTTTTGATGAAACAGCCTATTATCTTAAATTGACAGCTACACTTTTTCCGATGATTCAGTTAAAGCTTGAAAGTTCCTATCCTAATATAATTGAAACGATTGAAGAATATGACAGCAACTGATTTCGCAGTTCTCATAACCAAGTTTTTAACTGAATATCTACCTCTTCATCAAAACTGTTCAAAAAATACTATAAGCAGCTATAAGGATTCTTTGAAATTATTTATTCTCTTTCTAAGAAATCACAAAAGTATGAACATTAATAAATTTAAGATGCGCCAGATTGATAGAGAACTTATTCTTGAATTTATTGAATGGTTGGAAAATCGTGGAAATTCACCTGTTACTATCAACCATAGATTAGCAGGGATTAAATCATTTATAAATTTTGCACAGTATGAAAGTGTTGAAAATCTGGCTTATTTACAACCTGTCTTATCAGTTAAGTCATTAAAAACTACTACTAGACAAGTTGATTATCTAACTGAAGAACAAATGAATAACTTGATAAATCTTCCGCATATAGATACATCTACAGGAATTAGACATCGTATCATCATGTGCTTATTATATGATACAGGTGCTAGAGTACAGGAATTATGTGATTTAAAAATTGAAGATATCAATTTAGGTAATAATCCTACAGTTAAACTGCATGGTAAAGGTTCAAAAATACGCATAGTCCCTATTTCTAAAAATATGAATCAGATACTAGAAGTGTACATATCTAAATTTTTTTCAGATATTAAATTGAAAAATGAGTATTTGATTAAGAATAAAAATAATCAACAGATGAGTAGAGATGGGATAGAATATATAGTTCAGAAATATGCAACAATCTTAAAAAACAATGATCCTAGTTTTCCATCAAAAGTTCATCCCCATATGTTTAGACATAGTAAAGCAATGCACATGCTTGCAGTTGATATTCCTATTGTCTATATTCGAGATTTTCTGGGGCATGAAGATATTTCAACAACTATGATTTATGCAAGAGCAGATTCAAGAAAGAAAAATGAAGCCATAAATAATTTGGCACCGAAATTAATTGAAGAAAATTATGTTGATTGGAGTAAGGATCAAGATTTATTAGACTTCCTAAACAGCTTTAAATAGTATTATTATGCCGAGAAAACAAAGAAAACCTTCTGATTATTAAAGGGTTATCTAAATTAACTCGGCATAATATCTTTGTCCGCATAAGGCGGCCCTCTTTCTCCAATTATTTCTAACGTCTACCTAGATAAGTTCGACAAGGAGTTAGAAAATAGAGGATTGCGCTTTGTAAGATATGCAGATGACTGCAATATTTTCGTCAAGAGCGAAATGAGTGCGAATAGAGTAATGAAGTCAGTCACTTCATGGCTAGAAAGAAAACTATTTCTTAAAGTCAGCGCTACTAAGACCAAGGTGGTCAGACCAACCAAAAGTAAATTTCTTGGATTCACTTACCTCAAAATGAATGGGGAATGGAAATGCAAGCCTTCCAATCAGAGCAAGATGAAACTCTACGATAAATGTAGAAAGGAACTTGTAAGAAGGATAGGAATTGCACGTTCTATTGCAGTCACATTCAGAAGAATCAATCAGATTGTAGTGGGGTGGATTAACTATTATCGAATAGGTGTGATGAAATACTTCATTGACGTCTTTGGTCAATGGCTTCGCCATAAAATCAGAGTTATCATTCTTAAACAGTGGAAGAAACCAAAAAGAATATATATTAATCTACAGAAACTGAATAATAAACTCAGTTGTCACTTTACAGATGAACTAATATTTTCGGTAGCAAACACTAGGCTAGGTCTATACAGACAGGCCAATGGCCATGTAGTCAATTTTCTACTTAGTCCCAAGATTCTAGCCATTAAGAAAGAGGATAGACCAGGTTTGGTCAATCCTCTTAACTACTATCTAAGTTAGTTTGAAATTATCATATAAATGTAGCGCCGTATACGAGACCCGTACGTACGGTGCAATGAGAGGCACAGAAATAATAATTAAATCCAATATTAACATTGTTTCTTGTCTACTCTATTAATATTTATTTCTTTGTCATTACGATAAATGTCTCAGGACGTCTATCTCTAAATAATCCACAATCATAATTATATCCTTCATTTTTAACTTAGTTATTTTTTTTTGTGTATTCATGCTTTGATAATTGAAAAATTTATAACTCGCCAAAGTTCTCTTTGGCGTAATTATAAGAAAATATTATCTTTAAGAAATTTGAATATATAGAATGCTATTAGAATACTTGATATAATTAAAAAAATGGTAAAGGAAGTGACTATATGTCAGAAAGTGTTTTAGATTCAAAAAAGTCGCTATCAATTGGAGAAAGAATAAATAAATTGCAAAAAAGAAATCTATTAATAGATGATTATGGATTACTATATGATTATATAAAAAATATTAATACTTATTATCACATTACTGGATATAGATTTCTATTGGATAATTATGATGTTAAAGAGGATAATTATTACAATCACAAAAGTACTGAGTTAATAGCTTTAAGTGAAATAGATAGAAAAATCTCTATAATGCTTTTTCAAGAAATAAGAAAGATAGAAGAATCATTAAGAACTAGATTAGCAAATCTATGTGGTCAAGATGATATGGTAACCTTCAAACTTGATAATGACAATGGATTAGCTCTATTAGATCATAATTATTGTTTGATTAATCATGTAAAAGAGAAATTTATTGCGAATGATCAATATGATAATATTTTGGGTAAGGTACTTTATGACGATATTCATAAAACAAGAGAAGAACCCGCAATTAAACATTATATAGATGAATATAATGGTATTATTCCTATTTGGGTAGCGATTAATTTTATTAGTTTTGGCACTTTAATTAAGATGATTGATTGTTTGACTACAGTGAAACTGAATGAGTTTATGGAAGGAAAACCTTATAAAAAGGTTAAAGGAGCCATGGATCCTAGTAGAACTGATTTAAAAGCTATCCACATGTTACGTAATAAAATATCCCATCATTCCAATATCTTAGGAAAACAATCTCCATATATTGTTAAAGGAAAATTTTATTCAATATATTCATTAGGATATGTTTCTATTTGTCATTGGCCCTCTTTATTATTTAAGGATAATTTGACATTATCATTAAGACAAAAAATAGAAAATATTCTTGTGGAAGTAAATAAAGAGTATAATACCACTTTCAATTTCTCTATAATTTATAATAGAAAAATCAAATAATTCTTTACATTCAAAGAAAAATAAGGTAATATAAATGTACGTTGTGAGAGGACCTGCGCGCCTCTCATTTTTTGTATTTTAAAAGGACTGAGCCCATGAAGGTTCAGTCCTTATTTCTTTGTCATCACGACATATGTCTCAGGACGTCTATCTCTGAACAATCCCCAAGATAAACGGTCTTCTTTCAATGCATCTAAATCAAACTCTCCATAAAGTATTGTCTCTTCCTGCTTTGCTGAGGCAATAATATCTCCTGTTGCATCCGCAATAAAAGAGCAGCCATAAAAATCTAAAGAAGAAGATTGTCCGGCATTTTCTTTACAAGGTTCAACTGTTTCTACTCCAATACGATTTGCAGCAACTACAGGCATTAAATTAGCGGCTGCATGACCCTGCATTACACGTCTCCAAGGACTATTGCTATCAACATCTAGAATAGGTTCACTGCCAATCGCAGTAGGATAAAGTAGCATTTCTGCACCCTGTACGGCCATACATCTGACTGTTTCAGGAAACCACTGATCCCAGCAGATGCCTACACCAATACAACCAAAACGTGTATCAAATACTTTAAAACCAGAATCACCAGGAGTGAAATAGAACTTCTCCTGATAAAAATGATCATCAGGAATATGTGTTTTTCTATAAATACCTAACACACTTCCATCGGCATCAATCATTGCGACAGTATTAAAGAGACGATCTATATCTCTTTCATAGAAACTCACAGGAATAACTACACCTAATTCCTTTGCGACTTCTTTAAAACGATTCACGGAAGGATTTTTTTCAAGAGGTAATGCATAATTATAATAGTCATAGCGTTTCTCCTGACAGAAATACTGACGTTCAAATAATTCAGGAAGCAGAATGATATTGGCACCATTGTCTGCTTCCTCTTTGACCATCTTTTCTGCTTTATTAATATTTTCTTGTACATCTTTACTGCATGAAAACTGTAATGCAGCAACTTTGACCTTTCTCATAAAAAAACTCCTACTTTGCAGGAATCTGCTGTGTAATACAGTGAATGATCCCTCCACCTGTTAAAATAACACGTGCTTCAACAGGGATGATGTCACGTTCAGGAAAACACTCTTTTAATATCTCTACAGCTACACTGTCATGTTCATCCCCAAACTGTGGAACTAATACACAATGATTGCCAATATAGAAATTAATATAAGCTTGCAGCTAAACGTTCTCCAACTTCTCTTGTATCTTCTCCCTCTTCAAACTCATATCCCTTTAAATCTTCTTCAGTAATACATACAGGAATATGTGGAATAGGGAGCTTATGAATTTTTATTGGTCTTCCTTTTGCATCCTTTTGACTAGATAAGATTTCATAAGCCATATGACTTCTTACATATTGTGGATCATTTTCATCATCAGTCCACGCAAGAAGTAATTCACCAGGTCTAACAAAACGATAGAGGTTATCAAGTGGTTTCATTGAATTCACATCAATTCCTACGCATCTTTCTCCTAGTAAATCCACAAGTTCAGGATTCCCTCTTCCTCTCTTGTGTCCAGGAACATCAAAAGGTACGATTCTTTTCTTTCTAAATGTCTCAATCGCTTCATAAAGCGGTGCACTCGCTTGTCTTTTTAAGTCCATAATCTCCCTTTCCTCATCATGTCTAAACATAAAAAAAGACAGATGATTATTCATCATCTGTCAAACGTGTAAAAAATGTGATACATGGTACTTTTTTTCTATGCGAAACCAGTAGAGAATCCCTCTCTTCATATGCATAAATATAATGTCACGTACTATATTGACCGTTTCATAAGATGATGTGCTTATTTCTAAGCGACGATTGTAAAGTAATCAACTTAAAAATTTAATCTTAACTTAATCTTTAACTAGAATTCATTTTTGAAAATCAGTAATATTTTAAAAGAAAATACTGATTATCAGACACAAAATTGTTTTCACAAATAGTGCTAAGTAGATTGTTTAAGACTTTATAATTTTTTGAGAATATTATAAAATATGATAAATAATAAGGAGGAGCAATGATGATTACTATTAGAATCGCAACAGTAGAGGATGCAGAGTTTATCCAGAAGATTTATGCACCTTATGTCCTTAACACAACTATCACATTTGAATTAGAACCACCGACAGTTAAAGAAATGGCAGATCGTATCAGGCATACTTTAGAAAAATACCCATATCTAGTCGCAGTAGAAGAGGGAGAAGTGATAGGATATGCCTATGCAGGGACATTGTATGATCGTCGTGCCTATGATCATTCTGCAGAATTATCTATTTATATCGATGATAGAAAGCGTCATAAAGGGACAGGTCATCTTCTTTATAATGCTTTGATTGACTATCTTACAAGAATGAATATTACGAATCTTTATGGATGCATCACTTATCCAAATGATGCAAGTATCGCTTTTCATGAAAAATATGGTTTTAAAGAAGCCGCTCATTTCCATGAATGTGGCTATAAGTTTGATCAGTGGCTAGATGTAGTTTATCTAGAAAAGAGATTAGATAAAACGACTGAGCCATTCATACCTTTTAAAGAACTATGTTAATAAGAGAATCATTAGAAAAATGTCCAATGAATCCTAATGAAAAAAGATTGGGACAGTACTTGACAAGTCAGGGCATACAACTAGAAAATGCGACAGTAAGAACAGTCGCAAAGGAAGTATTTTTAGCCCCATCGTCAGTTGTCCGTTTTGTACAGAAATTAGGATTTGAAGGATTTAATGACTTCAAGAAACAATATTTAGAAGAAATACGATACTTATCCACACACTTTCAGAAAATAGATAGTAATAGACCATTCTCCCAAAATGATAAGAATATAGTGATTGCGAATAAAGTAGGATTACTTTATGATGAAACGTTGCAGGATACGATTTCTTTACTCAATCATGATACACTCCAGGAAGCCATCAATCGTATTGAAAAGAAGGAACATATTGCGATTGTCGTATCAGGTGCACAGAAGGGAATTGCGTATACCTTTAAAGAAAAGATGATGAAAATTGGTAAGAAGGTAGATATTTTTGATAGCATGGATGAAGCTTTTTATGAAGCATGTTATTGTAGCAGCAATACATTATTTATTCTTATCAGCTATTCTGGTGAAACATCAAAATGTCTTTTTATCTGTCATAAATTAATTGAAAGAAAACTACCTTTTATTACTATTACAACCTATGGGACTAACTCTCTTTCTAGTCAGTCAGACTGTTGTTTATATGTATCCACAAGAGAAAAATTAATTGATAATTTAGGTGCATTCTCTTTTAATCTTTCTTTACTTTATTTACTTGATGTTCTTTATGCAGGTTATTTTAATACCAGCTATGATGAACATTTAGAAAATAAAACAGTGACTTCTGTGGAATGTGAAAACATATTTACAGACCATGGTAGAAAAACAGATAATCCAATCATCAAATAGAACAGTGTTCCCTAAAAACCTTAGAAATAAGGAACAAAAAGAGAACACTGTTGTTTTCGCTTACATTTTACTGTTTTCTTTATTTCTTTTACGTATAATGTTGTTGTTGAAGGAGGAACGCAACAATGAATAAAGAAGGCGTAAAAATCGTTACTATTGGTGGAGGCAGCAGCTATACACCAGAATTAATGGAAGGTTTCATCAAGAGATATGATGAATTACCAATCAGAGAAATCTGGCTATGTGATATCGAAGATGGTAAAGAAAAACTTGAAATCGTAGGAGAAATGGCACAGAGAATGTGGGATGCATCTCCTTATGATGTAAAAGTACATCTTACATTAGATCGTAGAGAAGCATTACCAGGAGCTGACTTCGTTACTACACAGTTCAGAGTAGGTTTATTAAATGCACGTATCAAGGATGAAAGAATTCCATTTTCTTATGGAATGTTAGGCCAGGAAACAAATGGTGCGGGAGGTATGTTTAAGGCATTACGTACTATTCCAGTTATCTTAAGTATCGTAGAAGATATGAAGGAATTATGTCCTGATGCATGGTTAATCAACTTCACTAACCCAAGTGGAATGGTTACTGAATCAGTTATGAAATATGGTAAGTGGGATAAGGTTATTGGTTTATGTAACGTACCAGTAGGTGCTATGATGGATGAACCAAAAACAATCGGAAAAACATTGGATCAGTTAACTTACAAGTTTGCAGGTTTAAACCATTTCCATTGGCATAAAGTATATGATGAAAATGGTCATGAAGTGACTAAAGACATTATCAATGCAATGTATGAAGGTAAAGATATGGGTATTCCAGCTAATATTCATGATATCCCATTCTTTAAAGAACAGTTATTACGTATGAATATGATTCCTTGTGGATATCATAGATATTACTATCGTGAAGAAGAAATGTTGGCACACGGTTTAAAGGAATACAATGATCCAAATGTTGGAACAAGAGGTCAGCAGGTACAGAAGACTGAACATGAATTATTTGAATTATATAAGGATCCTAACTTAGATCATAAGCCAGAACAGCTTGCAAAACGTGGTGGTGCACATTACAGTGATGCAGCTTGTGAAACAATTGCATCTATTTATGGAAATAAGTTAAGTCATATCGTTGTAACTACTAAGAATAATGGTGCAGTACCTGATCTTCCAGTTGATTGTGCAGTAGAAGTATCTTCTTATATTGGAAGTACTGGTGCACGTCCAATCGCTTTTGGTCCATTAGAACCAGCAGAAAGAGGATGGGTACAGTGCATGAAGAACATGGAATTATGTGTTGAAGAAGCTGCTGTAACAGGTGATTATGGAACTCTATTACAGGCTTTCATAATCAACCCACAGATTGTAGCGGGTACTAAAGCTAAACGTATTATGGATGAATTATTAATCGCCCATAAGAAATACCTTCCTCAGTTTGCAGATACTATTGCAAGACTTGAAGAAGAAGGCGTAACTATCAAAGATGATGTTGCAAGAGAATTAACTGAAAAAGGATTATAATATGCATGACAGGCTCTTATGAGCCTGTTTTCTTATGTTATAATGGATTTTAGGAGGATGTAGAAATGATTAGAGAAATAGTAAAGGATAATTTCTTCTTATCTCAGGTGGCAGAAAAAGCGACGAAAGAAGATTTATATATAGGAACTGATTTAAAGGATACGCTTCAAGCACATCTTCATGAATGTGTTGGTATGGCAGGAAATATGATTGGCTATAATAAAGCAGTCATTATCTTTTTAGAAGATGAAAAGATGCATGTGATGTATAATCCTGAAATCATTAAAACAAGTGGTAACTGTCATGAATGTGAAGAGGGATGTTTATCTCATGTAGGACAAAAGTCAGTTAAACGTTATGAAACAATCAAGGTCTCTTACTTTGATGAATCATTTAAGAAGAAGATTAAAACCTTTACAGGTTTTACAGCACAGATCATTCAGCATGAATGTGATCATCTAAAAGGTATACTTATCTAGATGATTTCTCTATACAGAATAGAAAACAGGTGGAGATTATGCATAATGGCATATTCCACCTGTTTTTATTTTATACGTCTAATGCTTTCTTAAGCGCTTCGATATTAGAATATCTAGGAGTAGAAGGATCATTCATTATTTTTCTGCCTTCTTCAATGGCAGCAGCTGTAGTATCATTAGGTATTTCAAGTTCATTGAATATTTCTTCTTTTTGATCTGTGTAGATATTTAAATTTGTAGTTGCCATGTAGAACACCTCCATTTAAGTATATCAAATATAAGAAGCTCTATCTATGCAAAAAGGCATCCCTGAGGATACCCTTAATTATGAATTGTGAGAGCACGTGTTGCGTTCATTACTGCAAGAATCATAACACCTACATCTGCAAATATTGCAAGCCACATATTCGCAATACCAAGTGCTCCTAATACTAAACAGATGAACTTAACAGCTAATGCAAAGACGATATTCTGTTTCACAATTTTTAATGTCTTAGTAGAAATCTTCATTGCAAGGGAAATCTTTAATGGATCATCATCCATCAAAACAACATCTGCTGCTTCAATGGCAGCATCACTACCAAGACCACCCATTGCAATACCAATATCAGCACGAGAGAGTACTGGTGCATCATTGATACCATCACCGACAAAGGCAAGTTTTTCTTTGCCTGATTTCTTAGCTAACAACTTTTCTACTTCTTCTACCTTATCTGCAGGAAGAAGTTCACTATGTACTGTATCAATACCAATTGTATTGGCTACAAGATCTGCAGTAGAAGCACTATCACCTGTTAACATAACAGTTTCCTTTGCCCCTAATGATTTCAAACCACTAATAGCTTCTTTTGCATGATCCTTGATAATATCAGAAATTACAATACAACCTGCATATTTGTCATCAACTGCTACATATACAAGTGTACCAGCCTTTGTATAAGCACTATAATCAATACCTTTTAACTTCATTAATTTCGCATTACCTGCAAGAATATGATGACCCTTATAGTCTGCTTCTACACCATGTCCTGCAATTTCCTGAATATGATCTACAAGTGTATTATCGATTTTCTGATTATAAGCTTTCTTTAAGCTGACGCTGATAGGATGTGTTGAAGCACTTTCTGCATAAGCAGCATATTCAAGTAAGTTGTCTTTATCAAAACCTTCTGCAGGTACAACATCAGTCACTTCAAATACACCCTTAGTCAATGTACCTGTCTTATCAAATACAAAGTACTTAACATCAGATAATGTTTCTAGGTAGTTAGAACCTTTTACAAGAATACCGTTCTTGCTGGCACATCCAATACCACCAAAGAAACTTAATGGAATAGAAATAACAAGAGCACAAGGACAGCTGATTACTAAGAATGTGAGGGCTCTAAAGATCCAGTCACCAACATGGGCAGGCTGTTTCATAATTGTTAAGACAATAGGGGGAATAATAGCCAAAGCGAGCGCACTATAACATACAACAGGTGTATAATACTTTGCAAACTTCGTAATAAAGTTTTCTGTCTTAGATTTCTTCATACTTGAGTTTTCTACAAGATCAAGAATCTTAGAAACTGTTGATTCACCAAATTCTTTTGTTGTTTTTACTGTGATACGTGCTGTCATATTAATAGAACCACTATAGATTTCATCACCACAATGGGCATTACGAGGCACACTTTCACCTGTTAAGGCACTTGTATTGAGTGTTGTATCACCCTCTACAATAATTCCATCAATAGGCACCTTTTCACCAGGATTAACAATGATTTCACTACCAATTTCTACATCATCCGGATCCACTTCTTCAATCTCTCCATCCACCATAATATTGGCATAATCAGGGCGAATATCCATTAAAGCGGCGATATTCTTACGGCTTTTACCAACCGCAATACTCTGGAATAATTCACCAATCTGATAGAAAACCATAACGGCGGAACCTTCAAGATATTCACCAAGACACATAGCCCCGATAGTAGCCACTGCCATTAAGAAGTTTTCATCAAATACCTGACCATGACTGATATTTTTAATAGATTTTCTTAAAATATCATGCCCAATCACAAAGTAGGGGATTAAATAGAGGATAAACTCAACATAGCCTGGTACAGGGACAATTGTCTTAAATACAGTAATCACAATCAATAAGACAATCGCAATAATAATTCTATTTAAAACATTTTTTTGCTTCTTTGTCATTTCAATCACTCCTTATTAAAGGAAGATTTCGCAATCATCCTCAACAATTTTACAATTTTCTCTTGCTTTTTCCATAACTTCCTGAGGATCTACACCTTCCTCAAACTCAACCTTTAACTTTAAAGTCATAAAACTTAAAGTGGCATCCTTAACACCTTCAGTATTCTTTACTGCTTCTTCCATCTTATTTGCACAATTTGCGCAATCTACATCTACCTTATAAGTCTTTTTCATATTATTTTCTCCTTTACTCTTCAATATGATTCATTCCAATAGATAAAATACTTCTTACATGATCATCATCTAATGAATAGAAGATAACCTTTCCTTCTCTTCTAAACTTTACTAGTTTCGCATCCTTTAATACTTTAAGCTGATGACTAATGGCTGGTTGAGAAAGCTGTAATATAGTAGCTAAATCACCTACACATAGTTCACCTTCAAATAAAGCATAGAGAATCTTGATTCTTGTAGAATCACCAAATGTCTTAAATAAATCTGCTAAATCATAAAGATATTCATCATCAGGTTGATTCTCTAAAACCTTTGAAACAACATCTTCATTCGCATTTAAGAATTCATTTCTCTTTTCCATGGCTCCTCCTCATATAAACGTTTTTACATATTTAATTATATGAATATGTTTATATGTTGTCAATAGAAAAGCCGAAGAAACAAATGTTTCTTCGGCTTGGCTGTATGTATTATTCAGTTATTTCTTCAAAATCTGAAGCAGGATGTTTACATAGAGGACAAATAAAGTTTTCAGGAAGTTCTTCTCCGCTATATTCATAACCACAGATCTTACAGCGCCATTTACGCACAGGAGCTTCTTCTTTTATATGATGTTCTTTATTCATAACTTCTACAATTACATCAGCAAGAGCTTCAATTTTTTCATAATCTGCATTTTTCATACGTGATTTAATAGTGAGCTCTTCACCGATATAATTCCAAGATAATGGTTCAAGAATAGCTTTCATAGTCTTCTTAGCACTTGGTGCCCATGTACCATTTTCAATTAAAACACATGTACGATTCTGTAAAAGATGTTCCTTGATTTCTATCAATAAGTTCTGCATAGGTGTGAATAAACCTGCATTATAAGATGCGCTTGCGAATACTAGATGAGAATACTTGAAACTTTCAGATAGGATATAAGATGGATCGGTCTTAGATACATCATATACTTTAATGTTGTGAATACCTTTTTCACTTAACTTACTTGCAAGAATCTCAGCTGCATTGGCAGTACCGCCATAAATAGAACCATAAGCAATCATAACACCCTTTACTTCTGGTTTATAAGCAGCCCAAGAAGCAGTATGTTCTACCATTAAGTTAATATCTTCATCCCAGATAGGCCCATGCAGTGGACAAAGCATTGAAATATCAAGAGTAGATGCTTTTTTTAAGGCATTAGTCACCTGTACACCATATTTACCAACAATATTTGTATAATAACGTCTTGCTTCATTCCAAAATGATTCATCTAGATCCATTTCACTTGTAAATAGATTGCCATGAAGTGCACCAAAAGTACCAAATGCATCCGCGCTAAATAAGATACCTGTTGTAGAATCATAAGTCATCATGACTTCAGGCCAATGAACCATTGGTGTAGTAACGAAGCTTAATACATGATGTCCAGTTTCTAAAGTATCGCCTTCCTTGATAACTATAGCATAGCTATCTACATCAAAATCAAAGAACTGTTTCATCATACGGAATGTCATAGTATTACCCACAATCTTTACATCAGGATAACGTACTACAATATCACAAAGTGTTGCACAATGATCAGGCTCCATATGATTGACTACTACATAATCAAGTGTTCTACCATCTAGTACATGTTCTAAATTTTCTAAGAACTGATGAGCAATCGCTGCATCTGCAGTATCTAATAAGACAGTCTTATCATCTAGTAATAAATAAGAATTATAACTTATTCCATCAGGAATAGGATAAGCATTTTCAAATAGTTCTAAACGTCTATCATTGCCTCCTACATAATAAAAATCATCACTTATTTGTCTTACATTAAACATTCTTTTTCCTCCTGCTTAAAGTGGCTCAAAATCAGATGCTGGATGTTTACAGATAGGACAGATTAAATCCTCAGGTAATTCATCACCTTCATAGACCCATCCACAAATCTTACATACCCATCCTTTTTTCTTCTTTTCTGGTTTTGGTTTCACATTCTTGAAATAATAGTCATATGTCATAGAATCATGATCATTTAAGATAACAGCATCATCAAGTTCTACAATAAACATCGTATGTGTTAACTCATCCAATGTTTCTATAACATGACCTTTCATATATGCATTCGCATATTGTGTTAAGTAAGGTAATGAGTCTTTCAAATCATACATATCAAAACCATCAAACTTATTAACCTCTTTACCACTCTGGAAACCAAATCGTTTAAAGATATCAAAAGGGCATGTAATATCAAGTACAGATAAAGTCATATTCTTTGACTTCATCAATACATCATGAGTGTAATTCGCCTTATTCACAGTCACTGCAATACGATAAGGATTACTTGTGAGCTGTACGGCTGTATTAATAATACAGCCATTAGACTTATTACCATCATTTACACCTAATACATACAAACCATAACTGAGTTTAAATAATGCATTCTTTTCCATGGTCATACCTCCTCTTGTTTATTATAAACGTTTACACAAAAGAAAAAAACTCAGATGCGTTATTTCTGAGTTTTTGCGTGATATTTGTTTAAGATATCAGGGAATGCCTTGACTAAACGACGATGTGAATATTTCTTAATAAGATGTTCACGGTGACTATCCTTTAATTGACGTGCAATCTTAAAGATATCATCTGTTGTAATTTCATTATGAATATCTAGTTCTAGTTCATCTGCAAACTTCTTAAGATCCTGAGAGACTGTCTCAAGCTTTTTCGCAAGATGAGTGGCTTCAACAAATGTAGTAATTAAGTCGCTTGTGAATAGTGTGATACACACAGTAGAAGCAATAACCATTGGAATATAATCATATTGAATAAGCATATGAGTCAGATGTGGCTGTACATTCTTCACTGCAGTCACGGAGAAGAAACCAAAGATAAAGAAACCTTCTAAGCAGATACGACCATTTAAATTAAATCTCATTTGAGAATAGTCCCACCATCTTGCATGGAACATCTTTTCCATGAAATAAGATGTGAGATATTCAATAAAGCATGCGACAATAGCTCCTTCTATAAAGATGAGAGACCAATCTTTAGAGATAGGAAATAAAGCACATACAACAATCGCACCTGATCCATAAATAGGAATACAAGGTCCAGTTAAGAAACCACTGTTATGTATCTTATGACCTGTGGCAATAGGGCAGATAAGTGATTCCCAGATCCACCCACAGAAACTATAGATAAAGAAGGAAATAACAAGTATTGTCCAGTTATTCGCAAATGCATCTAACATATATTAACCTCCTCGTATAATATGTACGTAATCAGTT
>NZ_FR898807.1:0-560 GCF_000437715.1 Catenibacterium sp. CAG:290 | reverse complement strand
TAGCAACATTTTTCATAAACTTAGCGAAAAAAAATAAGATTTTGCTAGGCAAAATCTTATTCGTAGATACCACCGTGACCCCATTTTTCAAATTCAGAGATAGTAACATACTGATTTGAAGCAGGAATCTTTGTAATTTTTACTAAAGCTTTAGTAAGTTCAGCTACAAACTGTTCCTTCTGTTCATCTGTATAATGACCTTTTAAGTATAATGTGATCATCATACAATTTGCTTCCTGGCCTTTAAAATAAATGAGCTGATTATCTTCAATATGAATCATGAATGTATCTACTGATTCACCAGGAAACATTGTAATTAACTTTCCTACAGTAGTTTTTAATTCAACTTCCTGAGAAAGAGTCAATGTCTTGTTTGTACGTAATGCTAAATATGGCATAGTTCATTCTCCTTTACAATTCATGCTTTACCATAGTATACAACTTTTTTTGATTTATTACTATATTTATCACTTTTATCTAAAAAACAGGCAGAAAACATCCACCTCAATATAGAATATAGGTGGGGGGGATGAATGCCGTTAATGCATCTGATAGAGAAA
>NZ_FR898806.1:0-22829 GCF_000437715.1 Catenibacterium sp. CAG:290 | reverse complement strand
AAGGAGACTAAACTTAATCTGATTATTAAACAACCTGATTATCAGTATATTCATAAAGAACTGTTAAGACCAGGGACAAACATCAGATTATTATGGGAAGAATATGCAGAAGATTGCAGAAACAATAACTTCCCATTTTATCAGTACAGTTACTTTTGCGAAAAGTATCGTGATTATGAACATCAGATTATTATGGGAAGAATATGCAGAAGATTGCAGAAACAGTAACTTCCCATTCTATCAGTACAGTTAATTCTGCGAAAAGTATCGTGATTATGTAAAGAAAAACAATCTTACAATGCATATCACACATAAACCAGGAGATAAGCTAATGGTAGATTGGAATGGGACAACCATGTGTGTATTTGATCGTTATACTGGTGAAAGTATTAAAGCGTATCTATTTGAAGCAACACTTCCATTCAGCATGCTTTGTTATGTTCAGGCTTGTCCTACTATGAAAATTGCAGACTGGATTGATTGCCATATCAATGCCTACAGATACTTTGAAGGCGTAACTAGACTGCTGGTTCCTGATAACCTTAAGACAGGTGTCATATCAAATAAGAAGTATGAGGATCCTGTTCTCAATAAGTCTTACCAGGAAATGGCTGATCACTATGATACAACTATTATTCCTACAAGAGTCAGAAAACCGAGAGATAAAGCGGCTGTCGAAGGGGCTGTTGGTGATTGTACAATCGCAATTGTTGGTAAGCTAAGAAACAGAAAGTTCTTTTCTTTTAACGATTTAAATGCGGCTATATTAAAGGAACTGGATGTTTTCAATAATAAACCATTCCAGAAAAGAGAAGGCTCAAGAAAATCAGTTTATCTTGATGAGGAAAAAGATTATATGCACCCTCTTCCTGAAACTTCATTTGAACTGAGTTCCTGGAAGCGTGCAAAGGTTCAACTCAATTATCATATTTCAGTTGATAAGATGAATTATTCTGTACCGCATGAATATGTAGGCAATTATGTAGATGTTAAGCTGACAAAAAGTACTGTAACTGTCTACTATAAAACGAATCAGATCTGTTCACATCAGAGACTTTATGGACGTGTAAATCAATATTCGACCAATGAAAGTCATATGCCTGAAAATCACAAAAAGTTCCAGTGGAATAAGGAACGTTTTGTAAACTGGGCATTATCCATAGGTCCAGAAACAACCAGAGTTGTAGAAAAATTATTTGAACGATGCAAAGTTGAAGAACAGGCCTATAAGGGTTGTCTATCATTACTCAAATTATCTGATAAATATGGAAAAGCTAGACTTGAAGATGCGTGTAAATTGGCGTTGAAGCACATCCATCAGCCTAGCTATAAGAATATTAAAATGATTCTACAGTCAAATCAAGACATGAAAGATAGAAGTACTACAAATAATAAACATGTATCAGATACGCATGCATTTGTACGTGGCAAGGATTATTACGGAGGAAGAAACAATGAGTAGTCAGGATACAGTAAAAAAGCTCAGACAGATGAGATTGCCTGTAATAGCTGAACAATATGAAATTCAAATCAGTGATCCAAGCTATAATCAGTTATCATTTGAAGAAAGATTCAATGAACTGATTGATATGGAATATGAAAGCAGAGTCAATCATACAATCACAAAATATATAAAAGATGCCCATTTTTATGATTCTACAGCGAGCATAGAAGATATCAACTATAATAACTTAATCGTTCTCAGATGGAAGAACTGGCTACAAACAACTACATAGAAAGAGGTCTCAATATTATATTTGTAGGTGCTTCAGGTTGTGGAAAGACATGGCTATCTAATGCATTAGGCGTACATGCCTGTCGTAATAGAAAGACAGTGCTGTATATCAGACTGCCTGAATTATTTTCAAAATTTGAAGAAAAGAGAATTCAAGGAAAATACAATGAATACTTAAAGAGATTGGGGAAGTATGATCTGTTGATCATCGATGAATTTTTATTGAAACCAACAAACGAATCTGAAAGAAGCGACCTTCTAGAGTTGATGGAAATTCGTTGTAATAGAAAATCAACCACTTTCTGTAGTCAATACTCATTCGATGGATGGCATCAATTATTAGATGGAGGACCTATTGCAGACGCTATTTTAGATAGAATCATTAATAGTTCCTATCTAATTACTTTACACGGAAAATCATTACGCGAAGAATACTCAAGAATAAAACAATAAAACTAGGAAAGGCATAACAATGATAAAAAATTGTCATGCCTTTTTCAAATCCATAGTGGACTTTTGAGCGTATTCAATTTTTGAGTGGGGTGGGCTTGGTCAGCGTATTGGGTGGACTTCTCTACCGTAACGAGTGGTCTTCAATTAGCGGAATACTCAGTTAGCCCTTACTAACAAAGAGGTAATATCATGAGAATACTTATATACGTTGCAGGGGTTATTGGTTCTTTATATGCAGTTTTGTTGAAAGAAGCAGGGTATGATACAACTATTTATGCAAGAGGACATAGACTTGAAGTCCTTCAAAATCAAGAACTCCTTTATACTCAAAAAAAGTAGATATCAAGATCATTGATCACTTACAAGATAATGATATATATGATTTTATTTTTTTAACTGTTAGAGAAAATCAATTATATCAAGCACTTAAAGAATTAAAATCCAATAAAAGTAAAACTATCATTACTATGGTCAATACACTAGATAATTATGAAAAATGGGAAAGTATTGTAGGAAAAGGGAAAAAATATTACCTGCTTTCCCAGGTGCTGGAGGCACTATCACAAATAATATACTTGATGCAGCACTTACTCCTAAAATTATACAACCCACTACTTTTTCTGAAATATCAGGAAAGAAAACAAAAAGAACAGAACAGCTCTCACAAATATTGAAACATGCGCATATACCTTACCAGCAAGTCAATAATATGCATATATGGCAGTTATGTCACCTTGGAATGGTTGTACCTCTTGCAGATGCTTATTATCAAACAGAAAATCCAAAATTTGTAGGACAAGATAAAGTGGTGATGAGAAAAACAACTATTCAGCTTAAAAAGAATTTCAATACATTATATAAAAATCTCAATACCTTATCACCAGTTAAGATGCATATATTCCGCTATTTACCAACATCTATACTCATATATATTTTGTCTCAAACTTTTAAAAGCAGTTTTGGTAAGAAATTTATGTACCAGCATTCGATGAAAGCACCAGATGAAATGAGAGAACTACATAAACAATTTTATTATTATATTAAGAAATGGAGATTATGAATATGACAAATGAAGAATATAAACAACTATCAATCAAAGAATTTACTAAAGCAGCTGGAAGATATGAGGGAAATCATGCAGGTGTCTATGAAATGTGCAAAAAAGATTATCCCGATATTCTAGAAGAAATTGAGAAAGAACCATTCATGAATCTACTAGATGCAGGATGTGGACCAGCACCTATGATTTCTTTACTATCAGAAAAATATCCTGATAAGTATTATACTGGTCTTGATCTTACACCAGCTATGATTGAAGAAGCTAAAAAGAAGAATATTCCAAATGCAGTATTTGTAGTAGGGGATTGTGAGAATTTTCCTTTTGAGGAAAACTCATTTGATGCCATTATATGTTCTATGAGCTTTCATCATTACCCTAATCCACAGGCATTTTTCAATAGTGTAAAAAGATGCTTACGTCCAAATGGTAGATTAATACTTAGGGATGTCACAAGTGATAATAAATTTCTTGTATGGTTAATGAATACATTTGAAATGCCTCTCGCAAACTTATGTGGTCATGGAGATGTTCAGGTTCCTACAAGAGATGTTGTATATAAATGTTGTAAAGAAGCAGGATTAAAAGTAGAGAAGTTTGAAATACGTAAAGGGATGCGCATGCATTGTGTTGTAAGAAAAGAAGGCGATTCAAAATGAAAATAAATGTAAAAGGTGTACCAGAAACAATGATTCAGACTCTTTATGCTCGTGCAAAAGAAACAAGTAAAGAGAATCCTAAAATAAAAGATGAAATGGCTGTATCTATAGTCAAACAATTAGATTATGACTTTTCTCAAGCAGATCAAGATAAAACAATGCGTTCTGGTGTGATTGCAAGAACAATTGTATTAGATAAGATGGTAGAGGAATATTTAGATAAACATAAGAATACTATTGTGATTAATATTGCATGTGGTCTTGATACAAGGTGTTATCGTATGAAAGGCAAATATATACGCTGGTATAATCTAGATTTACCTGAAACGATGAATATAAGAAAACAGTTTTTAATAGAAACAGGACCTATCTATCAAATCGCGAAGTCAGCTATGGATGAAACCTATACAAATACTATTCACAATGAAGGAGAAGACGTTCTAGTAATCATAGAAGGATTGACTATGTATTTAACTGAAATTGATATTAAGAAGATCTTTTCTATTATCGAACATGCATTTTCAAATGTCACAATAATGGTTGAAGTGATGTCACCTTTTATGGTGAAGCACATTAAAGAAAAATCTATAGAAGGAAGTCGTGCACAATTTACATGGGGTATAAAAAATGGGAAAGAACTAGAAAAACTTATTCCTTCATTTTCTTTTCTAAAGGAAATAAGTCTTGTAAAGGGAATGAAGCAATTGATGCCTTTATATCATGTTTTAGGTAAGATTCCTTTTGTTTCTTATGTATCTAATAAAATAATCGTGTTAGAAAAACACATTTGATAAAGAGATGATCATAATGAATAAAAGACATTTTTATACAGAAATGGATGGGTTCTATGGTGTTTATTGGTAGTGTAAGAAAGAATCAGATGTGCAATGATTGGTGATGATGCAGAAGACTATTTAGCCCGTACTTCTGTAAAATGGCTCCATAAGCTTGGTTTAAATGTGATGACTATGTCTCCTGCAAAAAAGGATTATGGAGATCATAATTATCCATTAGAACGTATAGAGAAAGCTATAAGATGGTTAAAAACATCCGGTAATCAAAAGATAGGAATTGTCAGTGCCTCGACCACAGGAACTCTCGCTTTAACAGCCGCTTCTTATTTTGAAGATATCACACTCACAAATTGCAATGTGCAATAGAGTAGGACAAGAGAGTGAAATGAACTTTTCCGGAGAATCCATAGTAGTCAATCAAAATGGTGAAGCTATTAAAAAAGCAGGTGATCAGGAAGAAATCATATATGTTGATATTGATTTGTCTGACTCCAAGAAAATAAGAGAAAGTAGACCCTATACACAGCTAAGAAGAAATAAATTTTATAGAAAAATTATCTTGCCATAAAGTAAGGTTTAGCCTCTATACTTGTAGTAAGGAGGTTTATTACTATGGGTAAAATATTAGTTGCTTATTTTAGTGCAAGTGGTGTTACAAAGCATGCGGCTGAAGAAGTTGCAAAAGAAGCAGGGGCTGATCTATATGAAATCAAACCAGAAGTCCCATATACAAAAGCAGATCTTGATTGGATGAATAAGAAGTCTAGAAGCAGTATTGAAATGGAGGATAAATCAATGCGCCCTGCCATTATTAAAGATAATCTAGATATTTCAAAGTATGATCATATCTATCTAGGTTTTCCTATCTGGTGGTATGTTGCACCTACAATTATCAATACATTCCTAGAAGCATATGATTTCTCTAATAAGACAATTACACTATTCGCTACATCAGGAAGTAGTGGCTTTGGAAACACTGTAAAAGAATTAAAAGTATCAGCACCAAATGCAAATATTAAAGAAGGATTATTACTAAACAATCTAACAACTCAAAAAGTAAAAGAATTAATGGCCTTATGATTATTCATATGGCTTTTTTGATATAATAATGGAAAGGAGGCATAACCATGGAAAAAACAATGAAAATTACTGGTAAAGGAAGAATTTCTGTGAAACCTGATAAAATTAGACTTAACATGACTATGGAAGAATCCTATAAGGAATATGAAGTGACATTAAGTCAATCTAGTAACACAACAAAGATATTGAAGGACTTATTTGTATCTTTTGGATTTCAAAAGGATGACTTAAAAACTAACAGTTTTGACATCGATACCAAATATGAGAGTTATAAAGCTAAAGATCAAAGCTGGAAAAAGAGACTCATAGGATATACCTATACACATCGTATGTTAATAGAATTTGATGCAGATAATAGGAAACTAGGGGAGATACTTTATGCTTTGGCACATAGTGTGATAACACCAGAAATTTCAATTGAATATACAGTGAGTGATCCTGAAAAATATAAAGATGAATTATTGAAGAATGCGATAGAAGATTCAAAACACAAAGCAAAAGTCTTAGCTCATGCTGCAAATGTAGAACTAGGTGATATCGTATCTATTGATTATTCGTGGGGTGAAATTAACTTTGTCTCAGAACCTATACAGAATTTTGCATTCGCAAGTGCAGAAAAAAACGATGAGTAGTCCTGGATATGATATAGATATTGAAGCAGATGATATTGATGTCGCAGATACAGTGACTGTGATTTGGAATATAGAATAATGTTTTAACAATTATTACTGAAAGGAGTTAAATCCTATTCCTAACATTAAATCTGAATGAGCATAGTAGACATGTAATTCCTAATATACAGGACTTTAAAAAGAGATAGGCCACGCTACAGCTAATGAATGAACTAGCTAAAGATGTAAAATCTAGTAAAGAAAAAGGCTGGTTCACGTTAGAAAACCAAGAAAAACTATTCGAAGCCGGCATAGTTGTATTTAAGTTATTATTAACAAAAATATAAAAAATAAACTATAGTCAACCACCAAAAACTTTTACTACGTTTTGAAACATTTAGTCATCAAAAAGGTATTGTTAAAAATTCTTCACTAATAGAAATATACTTATCAGTAAATAGACTATCTTTTTCCCAGATGAATTCAAAATTATGCTGGAGCTTAAAGTCATCTAATATAATTTCTTTTAATATACCTTTCTGTAATTTTTCTTTAACTGCAGTTTTATACATGAAAGAAATACCGCAATCTTTTTTAAGCAAGCTTATAATTGTATGCATATTTTCTATTTGTGTATAATATTTAAAATCAGAAATAGATAAACCACGGACATTTAGACTTTCTTGTAAAATATGTCTTGTACCAGAACCTTGTTCTCGTACAAGAAGTCTCTCATCAAGAAGGTCATGTAAAGTATGAGGTATATTCTTAAACTCATGTGATGCAGCACAGACGGCAATATAGTCCTCTGTGCTGTATTTTTTATGACTATATTTCTCTTTTGGATAATTTCCTTCTACAATAGCCATATGAATCTTACCTTGATCTAATAACTTTAATAATTCTGCCGTATTTCCATAATGAAGATGCAGATTCATTTCAGGATGATGCTTGATAAAATCAGCCAATTTATCCACTATCGCATACTCACCAATTGTCATAGTCACACCAATCGACAATGTTTCTATCATTCCTTCATGACTCTTTATCTCTTTTTTAATTGTTTGCTCATCATTCTGCATAGTCATCAAATATTTTCTTAATATCTCTCCAGAACGTGTTAAAGATAACTGCTTATTTGAATATGCAAAGAGTATTGTTTCATATTCTTGCTCCAAATAATGAATATGCTGTGATACAGCTGGCTGAGTAATATGTAGTTGTTTTGCAGCAAGCGTATAATTTAATGTCTCACATACTTTTAAAAAAGTATGAATACGATAATCTAACATCTCATCACCTCATCAATAATATTTACTTATAGTTCAATAGAAATATATAATTTAATATTATTATAGTCAAGTGATATAATGAGCACACATTTAAAAGAAAGCAGGTAAATCATGGAAACTATTAAAAAGAATATATATGGCATACTTGTATGTTTAGTTGTTGCGATTCCATCATGGTTACTAGGAAAACAATTTCCAGTTATCGGTGGAGCAGTGATTTCAATTCTTGCAGGTATGATTATTACTATGTTTTGGAAAGAAAAAGGTAAAGCAGCACCAGGGATCAAATGGACTTCTAAAATCATCCTACAAACAGCTGTCGTCTTATTAGGTTTTGGTATGAACTTAGGTGTCATCTTTAAAACAGGAAAGCAGTCATTACCTATTATTATTTGTACAATCTCTACTTCACTTCTTATTGCATGGCTTTTAAGAAAGGTATTACATGTACCATCTAATACATCTATTCTCGTAGGTGTTGGTTCATCTATTTGTGGTGGTTCTGCCATTGCAGCTACTGCACCAGTCATTGATGCCGATGATGATGAAGTGGCTCAGGCTATTGCAGTTATTTTCTTCTTTAATGTCTTAGCTGCATTATTCTTCCCTATTTTAGGTAAAGCCATTGGCTTTGACACATTACATGGTGATGCATTTGGAATATTTGCAGGAACTGCAATCAATGATACATCTTCAGTTACTGCAGCTGCATCTACTTGGGATAGTATGTGGCACTTAGGTAGTGCTACACTCAATAAAGCTGTCACTGTCAAATTAACACGTACACTTGCCATTATTCCTATCACTTTAGGATTATCAATGATTAGAAGTAAGAAGAACCAGAAATCTTCAAACTTCAGCTTAAAGAAAGCATTCCCTATGTTTATTCTTTATTTTGTATTAGCTGCCATTATTACTACAGTCAGCCTTCATATGGGAGTCAACAGCAACGTTTTCTTACCTATTAAAGAATTATCTAAATTCCTTATTATTATGGCTATGGCTGCAATTGGTTTAAATAGTAATGTCATTCATTTAATTAAAACAGGTGGTAAACCATTATTAGTAGGTGCATCATGCTGGTGTGGTATTACTATTGTCTCATTACTTATGCAACATGTGATGGGTATCTGGTAATTATTGACTTTATAAACTATATTTCTTAAGATAGAAATAGACTTACAGTGAAACTTAATTTTCACTGTTTTTTTTAATAGGAGAATCATATGAACATTACAGTATATTTAGGTGCCTTGAGAGGCAATGACCCAGTATTAAAGGATGCAGTTAAAGAACTTGGTAGATGGATTGGAGAAAACAATCATACACTCATCTATGGTGGATCTAAATCAGGATTAATGGGATATATTGCAGAAAGTGTATTGAACGCTGGTGGAACTGCGATTGGAATAGAACCACAATTCTTCATTGATGAAGAACTACAATATGATGGCTTAACAGAATTAATCATTACTAAAGATATGACAGAAAGAAAGACAAAAATGATAGAATTAGGAGATGCCTTTATTGCTTTTCCAGGTGGTACAGGAACACTAGAAGAAATATCTGAAGTCATGTCTAAGATTTCATTGAAACAACTTAATGCACCTTGCATATTCTATAATTTAAATGATTATTATAAAGGTATGAAAGAACTTATGTCCCATATGATAGAAATGGGATTATCAACTCATGAGAAACAGAAGGGTATCTATTTTGCGGATCATCTAGACGATATAAGAAATATTATTGAGAAGGAATAGTGATTTTTATCATTATTCCTTTTATAATGGAATAAATAACAGTTAAGGAGACATACAATGAATCTAGAAGGACAAAACTTAGAATCGTTAAGAAGGATGGTTAGACATCTCCAAGAAGAAAATCAAGAATTAAAAGAACTTCTAAAAAAATCTCATATTACATTTAATGAATCAAAAGAAGAAATGACAACCCAATCTATAAATGAGGGTGTATGTATCAAGGATACTTATATTTATGATAAACTTATAGCTTACTTTCTTACTTTATTTCAAGGAAGAAGAGATGTATATGCATTAAGAGGTTCTAAGGGAGGATACTTTCCACAATGTTATAATAGATGGAAAGAATATTGTCCTAAACAAAATAGTCAAAAAGGTGTGTCCTGTCAAAAGTGTCCTTATAAAGAGTGGAAAGCATTAGATAGAGAAGTAGGCAAGGATCACTTATTAGGCTACAAAGACAATTGTACAGATGTCATTGGATTATATCCTTTACTAGAAGATGATACATATAAACTCATAGTTTTTGATTTTGATAATCATGATAATAAGAATAGTGAAAATAATGATTGGAAAGATGAAATTGATGCAATTAGAAAAATATGTCATGAAAATGGTATTGATGTATTAATAGAACGCTCACGTTCAGGAAATGGGGCACATGCATGGATTCTCTTTAAGGAATTTGTACCTGCCTCTCTTGCTAGAGAATTTGGATTACTACTCATTGAGAAAGGAGCTCAATCTATTAATCTCAAATCATTTAGATATTATGATCGTATGTTTCCTACTCAAGATCATAGTGAAGGTTTAGGTAATCTTGTTGCATTACCACTTCAAGGACAGGCATTAAGACAAGGTAATAGTGCTTTTGTAGATGAAAACTGGAATCCTTACTATGATCAATGGAAATTACTAACAACAGTTCATCAATTATCTAAAAATGAGATAGAAGAACATATCTATAAATGGAAAGAAGAACTTTCAATCCCTCAAACTCTTCTTACAATGGATCTAGGAAAAAGAATTAAGCCATGGAAAAAGGATGAAAACTTCCATAGCGAAGATGTCATAGAAAAACTCTCTATTGTCCTTGCAGATGGTATCTACGTGGATACACTTAATCTTCAGCCACGAATCCAAAACCAGATCAGACGCTTATCTGCATTTGATAATCCTATATTCTATAAGAATCATAACTTAGGATTTTCTAATTGGAATCAGCCAAGAGTTATCTATTTAGGGGAAGACATAAACGACTATATAAAAATCCCAAGAGGATTATTAGAAACGCTACTTAATAAGTGCCATTCATCAAATATTGAGTATGAAATTGTTGATAAGAGAGAAAAGGGAAAACCTATTAATGTATCATTTACTGGAAAATTAAGAGATGAACAGCTGACTGCCGCGTCTGATTTATTAAATTATGACAATGGTGTTTTAAATGCAGCGACTGCATTCGGTAAGACTGTTGTATCTAGTTATTTAATATCTCAAAGAAAAGTCAATACACTCATTATTATGCAAAGTGTTTCACTAATAGACCAATGGGTAGATGAATTACATCGCTTTTTAGAAATAAACGAAAATCTACCTGTGTATAAAACAAAAACAGGTAAAGAGAAACAAAGAAAAGATCTCATAGGTGTATTACATGGAAGTAAAAATACTTTAACTGGTATCATAGATGTTGTATCAGTCAACTCTATTTATGACAATGAAGGCAACTGTCGTTTAAATCATGAATACGGCATGGTGATAGTAGATGAATGTCATCATGGTGCCTCTCATGTATTTGAAAATGTATTACGTCAAATTAATTCTAAATATATCTATGGTGTTTCTGCGAACGATAAAAGAATAGACAGACTTGAAAAGAAAGTCTATATGCAGCTAGGTCCAATTAGACATCAATATACAAGCAAAGAAAGAATAGAAAAACAATCTATTGATCATCATGTCTATCCACGATTCACAAGAATAATGGCGTTAGGTGATAGTAAAAATGATCTTAATAGTGCGTATGCGTTTATCTCTAAAAATGAAAATAGAAATAATATGATTATTTCTGATATCAAGAAGTGTATTGAAGAAAATAGAACACCTATCGTATTAACACGCTATAAAGATCATGCTAAATTATTGTATGAATCACTTAAGAAGAATGTCCTAGATCATACATATCTTATTTATGGTGATCATACATTAAAAGAAAATGAAGAAGTAAGAAAAACAATACTAGCACTTTCTCATGATGAACCTTTTATACTTGTTGCGACATCTCAATCAGTTGGTGAAGGATTTAATGTACCTAGACTCGATACACTATTTTTAACTTCTCCTGTATCTGGTGAACCTTTAGTTGATCAGTTCTTAGGAAGAATCAATAGAGATTACAAGTATAAAAAAAGTGCGATTGTCTATGATTATGTAGATTCTCATATTCATTATTTTAATAATATGTATAAGAAACGCTTATCTGCTTATAGAAAGATTGGTTTTGATGTGATTACTGATCTTGTAGACAATAAACAAAACGTGAATCACATTTACAATTATAATGATTATTTAGAAGTATTTAGACAAGATATCCATGAATCAAATAAAAGCATCATTATCTCTAGTCCTCAATTAAATGAAAAGAAAGTATTATCTTTTATTGATTTAATTAAAGATAGACAAGAAAAGGGTGTTTCAGTCAATGTATTCACCAAACAGACAGATGAACCTTATACAAATAATCTCATAGATTTATTATATGGTAATGGTGTATTTGTAGAAGTGTATCCTGATTTAGATTCTTATTTTGCAGTCATTGATCAAGAAATCGTATGGCACGGTGGAATAAACTTGCTTGGTAAATCAAATATCTATGATAGCTTAATGAGAGTGAAATCAACTACGATTGCGGAAGAACTTATATTTAGACCTACAGAAACTAAAGATTTTGACTCCTAAGTTACAATCTTTTTAAACCTCATAATACGATGATATAATCTATAATAATGGAGGTGCGTTATAATGATGGAATATCTCAAAGAAACACAGATGCTAGATTATTCTCATCCTAACATTCAAAAACTCATTTACGATAAACAATGGAAACAAATGAATGAATTTAACAGAATACAAGCAATCTATAATTATGTAAGAGATGAAATCTTATTTGGCTATAATAGTGATGATTATATACCTGCTTCAAAAGTACTAGCCGATGGCTATGGTCAATGTAATACTAAAGGAACTCTATTTATGGCATTGCTACGTGCCTGTGATATTCCATGTAGAATACATGGCTTTACTATTGATAAGAAACTACAAAGAGGAGCTATGACAGGTATTGTATATCATAGTGCACCTAAGAATATATTTCACAGCTGGGTGGAAGTTTGCCTTGAAAATCGATGGTATGAACTAGAAGGATTTATTTTAGACAAAGCATATCTTAAACAACTTCAGAATAGATTTACTAAATGTACTGGTCCATTTTGTGGTTATGGTATTGCAGTGAAAAACTTCAAACACCCTATAATTGACTTCAATAGAAATAATACCTATATTCAAAGCGAAGGAATTACTCAAGACTTTGGTATCTATGATTGTCCAGATACGTTACTAAAAGAACATCATCAAGAGATGTCAACCATTAAAACATTCGCTTATAAGTATATTGGTAGACATCTTATGAATTATAATGTAAAGAAAATAAGGAGACACCTCTATGGCATTTAAGATAGTAAGAAACGATATCACAAAAGTAGAAGCTGATATCATAGTCAATACAGCAAATCCAAAACCTAAATGTGTTAGTGGCACAGATCTTGCGATATATGAAGCAGCAGGAAAAGAGGCGCTTCTTGCAGAAAGAAAGACTATTGGTCCTATTGAAAGAGGAGATATTGCAGTCACTGGAGCTTATAATCTCGATGCAAAATATATTATTCATACAGTAGGACCTGTATGGATTGATGGAAATCATCATGAACTTGAAATACTAGAAAGATGTTATCGTCTACCTCTACAAAAAGCAATAGAACTCGGATGTCAAAGTATCGCATTTCCTCTTATTTCTACAGGCGTTTATGAATTTCCAAAAGATAAGGCTTTGCACATTGCAGTTTCTGTATTCAGTCAGTTTTTGACAGAACATGAAATAGAAATTATTTTAGTTGTATTTGATAAGACCTCTTTTCAATTATCGAGTCAGATTGTAGGAGAGATTGATTCTTATATTGATGCAAACTATGTCAAAGAAAGTCATATCAATGAGTATCCTTTAAGCTACAGACGAAGTGCTCGTCTTCGTTCTTTATTTAACTCTACGCTTCATGAAGAACCATCTCTACATTTATCGAATACTTCTATAGAAGATCAGCTCGCAAATATTGGTCCTTCATTTCATGATAAATTATTTGAATTAATAGACAAAGCGCATCTAAATAATAAAGACGTATGGAAAAGAGCAAATCTAGATAGAAAACTTTTTTCTAAAATTCAATGCAATAAGAATTATCATCCTAAAAAGAAAACTGTATTTGCATTATGTATCGCATTACAGCTTAATCTAGAAGAATCAAAAGATCTACTTGCAAGAGCAGACTGGGCATTTAGTCCAAGTAGTAAAGTAGATCTAATTGTACAAAAAGCAATCATAGACAAACACTACGATATTATGGAACTCAATATTACATTATTTAAATATACCAATGAAACTCTTGGTATATAACTGACGTCGGCACTTCATGTATCGACGTTTTTTAAATGTCGCTTTCAAAGCGACCATATATCTTTCCTCCTCATTTATACTGATAGTGTAATAAGAAAAGATTGGAGGAATACATTATGTATGGTGCAATTTTAGGAGATATTATTGGTAGTCCATTTGAATTTGATAGAGGAGATAAAACAAAGGATTTCAAATTATTTAGTAGAAGATCTCATTTTACAGATGATTCAGTCATGACTCTTGCTGTATGTGAGGCGTTACTTAAAGTAGGCCAGGATGCAACAGTCAAAGAAATTGAGGATGCTGTTATAACAAGTATGCAATCATGGGGAAGAAGATATCCTAATGAAGGATATGGAGGTTATTTTAGATGCTGGTTAACAGCACGTCATCCTGAGCCTTATAATAGTTTTGGAAATGGTTCTGCAATGAGAGTATCAGCTGCAGGATGGCTTTATGATTCCCTTGAAAAAACAAGAGTTGTCGCAAAAGCAACTGCAAATGTAACTCATAATCATCCAGAAGGTATTAAGGGTGCAGAGGCGACTGCGAGTGCGATATTTATGGCAAGAAATGGTTCATCAAAAGAAGAAATCAAAAAGTATATTGAGAATGAATTTCATTATGATTTAAATAGAACACTTGATGAAATCCGTCCTAGCTTTCATATGGATGAAACTTGTCAAAAAACCGTCCCAGAAGCAATCATTGCTTTTCTTGAAGCAAGAGACTTTGAAGATGCGATAAGAAATGCAGTATCTCTAGGTGGAGATACAGATACACTTGGTGCTATTACAGGAAGTATTGCGGAAGCTTATTTTGGAATATCTGAAACATTAATATCTGAATGTAGAAATCGCATCAATAAAGATATGAGAGATATTGTTGATGCATTTTATAGTCTTGTTAGAAAAGATGATTCACCTAATACAAATCAGATGATTGAAAAAGCTATCAATCAATATTATGTTCATAATGACAAAGAAGGTATGATACTATTTATGAATATGATGATAAATGCAATGAATCAGGGTGGAGAATTTATTGTTCCTTATATTACTAAGAATCCATTCTTATCAAAAGAACAAATCAATAGTATAAACATTGGTGACACATTTACTCTTGATCATGATGTCAAACTTAAAATGGAAACAGTCAAAGATGCAAGTGGTATAGAGTGGCTAGGTGTATTTACTTCAACAGAAGAAATGCATAAAGGTTCTAGTGGCAATGTTCAGATCAATCAATCCATCCTATCAATTCTAAGATTAGCACTTGACTTAGAAGAGAAAAATGGAATTGTCATCAATCCATTTGGAAAATATATGCAAATAAGCAAAGCTATGATACTACTATTGATTGGCATATATGAAGAACATGAAAAATAATTAAAAATCCTCAAGAGATTGTAACTGACTTGTTATAATCTCTTTTTTGCATTAAGAGCATATTTCCATGCTGAAAAAACTATGTAATCTATTACATATAACCATACTGTAATATTTGTTGAGCATATTTCTTTTACAATGTCAACATATGTGTCTTGACATCTGTCAACAACAATGATAGCATATGCATCAGCGTAGCGAGAGAGGCGCTTAATTTAGGAAAAGTTGGAAAAAGAGGATAAAATTATGGATATGATGAATAGAATCAAGCAGCTTAAAGAAGAGAAGAATGCTGTTATATTAGCTCACTATTATGTGGATGCAGATGTACAGGAAGCGGCTGATTTCATTGGGGATTCATTCTATCTTGCAAAAAAAGCAGCTGAAACAGATGCTGATAAGATTGTATTTGCAGGTGTAGAATTCATGGGTGAAAGTGCGAAGATACTTAATCCTAATAAGCATGTATATATGCCAGATGCACATGCTGATTGTCCTATGGCTCATATGGTGACTATAGAAAATATTAAAAAAATGAGAGAAAAGTATGATGATTTAGCTGTTGTTTGCTATATCAACTCTACTGCAGAAATAAAAACTTATAGTGATGTATGTGTTACTAGTTCAAATGCAGTAAAGATTGTTAATAAGTTACCTAACAAGAATATTTTCTTTATACCTGATCAGAACTTAGGAAGCTATGTAGCAACTCAGGTTAAAGATAAGAATATTATCTTAAATAGTGGTTTCTGTCCAAGACACCATATTATGACTAAAGAAGATGTATTAAATGCCAAGAAAGAACATCCTAACGCTTTAGTAGCTGTTCACCCAGAATGTAAACCTGAAGTATTAGGAGAAGCTGATTATATTGGTAGTACATCAGGTATTATTGATTATATTGTAGGTAATGATGCAAAGGAATTTATCGTTGGTACTGTAGATGGTGTTTATGCCACTATCTTAAAACAAGCACCTGATAAGAAGCTTTATAATGTAGTAAGAACTCAGGTATGTCCTAATATGAAACTCAATTCACTAGAAAAGATTATTCATGTATTAGAGACTGGAGAGAATGAAGTATTCTTAGATGAAGAATTTATGAATAAAGCTAAAGCACCATTAGAAAGAATGCTTGAACTTGCTAAATAGGAGATGATTAAAAATGAGTAAAAAAACAGATGTTCTTATTGTAGGTACTGGATGTTCAGGATTATATTGTGCCCTTAAATTACCTGGAAACCTTAATATTCATATGATTACTAAATCATGTGTAGAAGAAAGTGATAGCTTTCTTGCCCAGGGTGGTATTTGTATGTTTAAGGATGAAAGTGATTATCATGCTTTCTTTAAAGATACACTAAGAGCTGGCCATTATGAAAATAATCCTCTTTCTGTAGAATTAATGATTAGAAGTTCTCGTGCTGTACTTGATGATTTATTATCATATGGTACTGATTTTGCTAGAGATGAAGAAGGAAACCTTAAATATACTAGAGAAGGTGCTCATTCTACTAACAGAATCCTTTATCATGAAGATATTACTGGTAAAGAAATCACTAGTAAGCTTTATGCAGAAGCCAAGACAAGAAAGAATATCACTATTGAAGAATATGTCACTTTGACTGATTTAATTGTTAAAAATGGTAAGTGTGTTGGTGGTAAAGTGCGCAAGGGTAATGAAGAATATGATATCTATGCAGACTTTGTTGTACTTGCAACTGGTGGTATTGGTGGTAAATATAAGAATTCTACTAACTACCGTCATTTAACAGGTGATGCCATTGATTTAGCTAAGAAATACAACATTGAAACAGAACATTTGGATTATGTACAGATTCATCCAACAACTTTCTATAGTGAAGATAATGAAAGACGTTTTCTTATTTCCGAAAGTGTCAGAGGTGAAGGTGCACTTCTTTATGATAAGAATGGTAATCGTTTCGTTAATGAATTATTACCTAGAGATGTAGTTTCTGAGGCAATTAAGAAACAGATGGAAAAAGATGGTACTGATTATGTCTTAGAAGATTTAAGACCTATTGGTGAAAAGGAACTAAAGGAACATTTCCCTAATATTGTTCAGTACTGCTTAGATAAAGGCTATGATGTAACTAAAGAATGTATTCCAGTCGTACCAGCCCAGCATTATTTCATGGGTGGTGTAAAAGTCAATGAAAACAGTAAAACATCTATGCCTAACTTATACGCTGTAGGAGAAACAGCATGTAATGGTGTTCATGGTAAGAATAGACTTGCTAGTAACTCATTATTAGAAAGTTTAGTATTTGCTAAAAGAGCCGCAAAAGATATGACAAGAAAGTATGAGGCCCTAAGTATGTTTGATAAAACAACTTTAAAATTAAATGTAGACCCACTAATCCTTTCAGCTCTTCGTGAAGATATTACAAGTGAAGATGTATCTACATGCAGTGTTATGAGAACTGCACAGTTAGGTGAAGTAGAATTAATTTGTAAAGAAAATGGTATTATTGCTGGTCTTCAGATTTTTGAAAGAACATTCAAATTATTAGATGAAGATGTAGATGTACATTTCTTTGCTCATGATGGTGATAAAGTACATAAAGGCGAATTATTGGCTAAAGTCACTGGTGACATGAGAACTCTTCTTGAAGGTGAAAGAACTGCTCTTAACTACTTACAGAGAATGTCAGGTATTGCGACTTATACTCGTAAGGTGGCAGATCTTCTTGAAGATACAGATATTAAGTTACTTGATACAAGAAAGACAACTCCAAATAATAGAATTTTTGAAAAGTATGCTGTTAAAGTAGGTGGAGGAAGCAACCATAGATATAACTTAACAGATGGTGTTCTATTAAAAGATAATCATATTGGTGCAGCAGGAAGCGTTACTAAAGCTGTACAGATGGCAAGAGACTACGCTCCATCAGTAAGAAAGATTGAAGTAGAAGTAGAAACATTTGACATGGTGAAAGAAGCAGTTGCTGCAGGTGCTGATATTATCATGTTAGATAATATGAGTACTGAATTATTAAAACAGTCAATTGATTATATTGATAAACGTGCTGAAATTGAAATTTCAGGTAATGTTACTGCAGAAAACATTAATAGAGTTAAAGATATGGGTGTTGATTTCATTTCTAGTGGTGCTTTAACACACTCTGCAAAGATTCTAGATTTATCATTAAAGAACCTTCATGCAATTAATGGGAGAGACTAAATGACTGGTAAAGAAAGAAGGGACTACATCCTTACAGAACTGATGGAAAGTGATACACCGATTTCTGCTTCTAATTTTGCGAAACGTCTTCAGGTTTCACGTCAGGTTATTGTGAATGATGTTGCACTTCTTCGCGCTAACAATCATGTTATAGAAGCAACCAATAAAGGATATATCATACGTCAGTCTGCAATGGTAGAAAGAGTTCTTAAAATGCAGCATACAGATGCAGATATAGAAAAAGAGTTAAATACTATAGTTGATTTAGGTGGCTATGTGAAAGATATCTTTGTCTATCATAAAGCTTATCATATTGTACGTGCACCTCTTAATATCGCATCACGTTTAGATGTAAAGAAATATCTAGATAATTTAAAATGTGGGAAATCCATCTCTTTAATGACAGTCACAAGTGGATATCATTATCATACTATCTGTGCTGAAACAGATGAGAGACTTGATGAAATACAAGATGCTTTATCAAAGCTTGGATATCTCGCAAAACTACAGGAATATGAACCAGTGGAATTCTAAAGGCCATCTTCATTGATGGCTTTTTTTATGTATAATGATAAAGAGGTGATGAACATGATTTATATAACAGGTGATACACATGGAAATCAATTTAAATGGCTTGAGCAGATAGATCCTATACTTAAAGAAGGGGATATAATTATAGTTTGTGGTGATTTTGGAATAGGCTTTTTCCAACAGAAGTATTCTTCTGAAGAATCATTCTATGATTTTATTAGTGAACAGCCTTATACTGTTTTATTTATTGATGGAAATCATGAAAACTTTAATCTACTTAATAGTTATCAAGTAGAATCATGGAATGGGGGATATGTCCATAAAATCAGACATAACCTTATTCATTTAATGCGTGGAGAAATCTATACAATAGAAGGAAAGACATTCTTTACCTTTGGTGGCGGTTATTCTATTGATCAGCCATTACGTAAAGAGAATGTTTCCTGGTGGCCACAAGAAATGCCAAGCAAGCAGGAATATGAGAATGGCTTACAACATTTAGATAGCGTAGATCATGTAGATTACATTATTACTCATACAGCACCTGATGAAACAGTCTATTTTCTATCAACTATTAAAAAATATCATATAAAAGGTGATGTCTATCAGGAATTTCCTCTAACGACTTATTTAAATGATGTGCAAAAGAAAACAAGCTATACTCATTGGTATTTTGGGCATTTTCATGTAGACAGAGAGTTATGGAGAAATCAGACAGCACTCTTTAATACAATATATGAATGTGAGTCTCATCGTATCATTAAACAATGGAATACATATGAATGTTAACATCTAGACTTTGAAACTAGATATATTGACATTAAATAATAGATATGTTAAACTTGCTGTACAAGAGGTGATTGATATGAAACGCACAAAGTTAGATGACCGTTTACTTCCTGATTATACACGTGGTGAAGAAATATTTAATATGGTGACTCATATAGTAGGGGCAGCCTTTGGTGTTGCAGCACTTGTATTATGTATTATATTTTCATGTTTACATCATAATGGATATGGTTTAGCATCTGGTATCGTTTATGGTGTCTCTATGATACTCTTATATACAATGAGTTCTATTTATCATGGTTTATCTCCTAATTTAAAGGCAAAGAAAGTATTCCAAATTATGGATCATTGCAGCATCTTTGTCTTGATTGCAGGAACCTACACACCAGTACTTTTATGTTCAGTTAGACAGGCAGATCCGTTCTGGGCATGGGTATTATTTGGTATTGTATGGGCAGTCACTATTTTAGGGATTACATTAAATGCCTATGATATCGAGAAGTTTGCGAAGTTCTCTATGGCCTGTTATTTAGTTCTAGGCTGGTGTATTGTCTTTAAGTTTAATTTACTTCCTGGTACTATTGGAATGAATGGTATCTATTTATTAGTTGCTGGAGGTGTGGCATATACAATCGGTACAATCTTCTATGGATTACAAGAAAAGATCCATTATATGCACTGTATCTGGCATCTATGGATCTTACTTGGTAGTGTTCTACATTTCTTATGCATCATCTTATATTGCATGTAACAGGCTTACGCCTGTTTTTCTTTTATATCTTTTAAAGACATGCTATAATCGTTGAGGAAAGGATGATTAAATGAAAAAAATAAATTTTAAATACGGTTTCTTATACTTGATCACATTTATTATTGTATTAGGTGGCGATTTAGTAACGAAACTTGTAGTCAACGAATCAATGCAGTTAGGCCAGAGCTATCAGGTCATTAAAAACTTTTTTTATTTCACTTATATTCATAATACAGGTGCCGCATGGGGTATGCTTTCAGGGCATTTCTTTATGTTCTATGCAATTTCTATTATTGCTGGTATTATGCTTATTTATTATTTCATCAAAAGTGATAAATCCCAGGTCTTATTAAGATTTGGAATTGTGCTTATATTTAGTGGTATGCTAGGAAATCTATATGATCGTGTTGTTTTTCATTATGTAAGAGACTTTTTAGATTTCTTTGTATTTGGTTATGATTTTCCTATTTTCAATATTGCCGATATGGGTGTTGTAATAGGTGTTTTATTAATCATCTTAGATTTAGGAATTGGAGAATATAAACAATGGAAATACAATCAATTACACCAGAATTAGAAGAAAAAGGCTTGCGTTTAGATAAAGTAATCTTAAATCATATGCCTGATCGTTCACGTACTGAGATTCAGAAATGGATTAAAGCAGGACAGGTTATTGTTAATGATAATGTTGAAAAAGCTAACTATAAGGTAGAAGAAGAGGATGTCATCCAGGTCACTTTACCAGATCCTCAAAGTACTGAAATTAATCCTGAAAATATCCCATTAGATATTGTTTATGAAGATGAAGATGTGATTGTCGTCAATAAACCTACAGGTATGATTGTTCATCCATCAGCAGGTATTTATTCAGGAACACTTGTGAATGCATTACTCTATCATTGTCATGATTTATCAGCAATAAATGGTATTACAC
Organism: Catenibacterium sp. CAG:290; assembly: GCF_000437715.1. Taxonomy (NCBI): domain Bacteria; kingdom Bacillati; phylum Bacillota; class Erysipelotrichia; order Erysipelotrichales; family Coprobacillaceae; genus Catenibacterium; species Catenibacterium sp. CAG:290. The sequence goes on along the minus strand of NZ_FR898806.1, from coordinate 1,058 downwards.
GTCCTGGTATTGTACATCGTATTGATAAGGAAACAAGTGGTTTATTAATGGTCGCAAAAAATGATAATGCCCATCGTTCATTATCTAAACAATTAGAAGAACATTCAGTTGTACGTCGTTATGTAGCACTCGTTCATGGTGTTATTAATCATAACGTAGGTCGTATTGAAGCACCTATTGGACGTGATAGCAAGGATCGTAAGAAGATGGCTGTCACTAGTAAGAATGCTAAGGATGCGATTACTAACTTTAAAGTATTAGAACGTTATGATGATATGACACTTATTGAATGTCGTCTAGAAACAGGTAGAACACATCAGATCCGTGTTCATATGCAATATATTGGTCATCCAGTTTATGGTGATCCTCAATATGGCTTTAGAAATGATGATAACACACATGGTCAGTATCTTCATGCTAAAGTATTAGGTTTTGTACATCCTAGAACCAATGAACATATGTACTTTGAAGCACCTTTACCTGATTTCTTTGAAGAAAAGATCAAAGAACTAGGAGGAGAATACAATGGATAAGCAGATCATTACATGGGATCAATATTTCATGGGAGTGGCTAAACTCTCTGCTTATCGTTCTAAAGATCCTAATACGCAGGTAGGCGCTTGTATAGTAAACAGTGATAATCGTATAGTAGGGGTAGGATACAATGGTCTTCCAAGAGGATGTGAAGATGATAAGTTCCCTTGGTCTGTAAGAGAAGGGGCTTTATATGATACAAAGTATCCTTATGTTGTACATGCTGAATTAAACGCAATACTTAACTGTACTCAGAAGTTGCAGGGTTGTCGTATCTATGTTTCTTTATTCCCATGTCATGAATGTACAAAAGCAATCATTCAGAGTGGTATCAAAGAAATTGTCTATGAAGATGAAAAATACAAAGGAACAGAAAGTGATAGAGCAGCTAAACGTATGTTAGATGTGGCTGGTGTTTCTTATCGTAAAGTTCCCGCATTTGAAGTAGAAATAAAAAAAGAGAATCAATAATGATTCTCTAGATGAAGAAGAGGCTGTGACGAAATGATTTAATATCATTTCCA
>NZ_FR898805.1:0-988 GCF_000437715.1 Catenibacterium sp. CAG:290 | reverse complement strand
GGTCAGGAGTTCGATCCTCCTAGGCTCCACCATTTAGAACTTAACAGACACATATGTGTCTGTTTTTTTATTTCATTGCGTAAAAAAGAACCATAGTCCTATATAAAGGATTATGGTTTTTTACTTTTAGTAACCTGCACCAGTGTCTGTATTCTTCATGATTTTTACAAGACGGCTTGTACCAAGTCTGTCAGCACCAAGTTCAATGAACTTTTCAGCATCATCAAATGAGCTAATCCCACCTGCTGCTTTTACTTTAACTCCTTCACCTACATGATCATGCATTAACTTTACATCATCAAATGTAGCGCCTGCAGTTGAGAACCCTGTTGATGTCTTAATGTATTCTGCCCCTGCATTTGTGACTAATTCACACATCTTGATCTTTTCTTCTTCTGTAAGAAGACATGTTTCAATAATAACCTTTAAGATTTTACCATCACACGCTTCATGAATCTGACGGATTTCATCTTCTACTTCTTCATATCTCTTATCTTTTAAGAATCCGATATTAATAACCATATCAATTTCAGATGCACCATTCTCAATAGCATCTTTTGTTTCAAATACTTTTACTGCAGTTGTACTGTATCCATTTGGAAATCCAATAACTGTACAGATAGGAAGTTTACCATCCACATATTCTGCCGCCTGTTTAACATAAGCAGCTGGAATACATGCAGATGCTGTACCATATTTGATTCCATCATCCAGGATCACCTTAATGTCTTCCCAAGTGGCACTCTGAGCCAATAATGTGTGGTCTACTTTTTTTAAAATATCATTTGTATTCATTTTATTTTTACCTCTCTTTACATATTCTATTATAACAGTTTATCTAAAATAAAGTAACCAATTGTGTTCTCTGGCATCTTAATTCCAAAATTTTATGTCATTATTACACCTATAATCGTAAATGGATCAGGTGCTTCTAGTTCCCTTTCTCCTTGATAAAAAGAATAAGTTAAGCTCAAATTATAGTTTGACT
>NZ_FR898804.1:0-20298 GCF_000437715.1 Catenibacterium sp. CAG:290 | reverse complement strand
GTATCATGTCCCTTCAATTGTATTCTCTTCAAGTGCAACAGTATATGGAGATCCAAAGGTTGTACCTTTAACTGAAGACTGTGAATTAGGACAGACTACAAACCCATATGGTTCTACAAAGGCTATGATGGAAAGAATCTTAACAGATGTACAGCATGCTGTACCAGAAATGTCTGTTACACTTCTTCGTTACTTCAACCCAATTGGTGCCCATGAATCAGGATTATTAGGAGAAGATCCAAAGGGAATTCCTAACAATCTTATGCCTTATATCATGAAGGTGGCTGCAGGTGAACTTCCTTGCTTAGGTGTATTTGGTGATGACTATGACACACCAGATGGAACAGGTGTACGTGATTACATCCATGTTGTAGACTTAGCTAAAGGTCATGTTCTTGCAATTGAAAAATATGCAACACCAGGTGTTCATATCTGTAACCTAGGAACAGGTAAAGGATATAGTGTATTAGAAATCGTTAAGGCTTTTGAAAAGGTTAATGGTGTAAAAGTACCTTATGAAATCAAGCCAAGACGTGCTGGTGATATCGCAACATGTTATGCAGATCCTACTCGTGCAAAAGAACAGTTAGGATGGGTGGCTGAAAAGACACTAGAAGATATGTGCAGAGATACTTGGAACTTTGCAAAGAAACATATGTAACACTTAAGTCTCTCGAAAGAGGGGCTTTTTTGATGCAATAAAAAAGCAACTATTGTAGTTGCTTCAGGTCTTCTTGATAATCTATATCATAGAGTTCTCTTATATTCTCTACTTGTATATATTCTACTTCATCAGGATGCTTATTTAATACCTTTCTTCCACCTTGGTCTTGTTTTAATAGAAGTAACTCAGGAATATAAGAACTATCAAATAGAGTAGGGTTGCCTACTTTATCTTTATAAGCACAACTGGCAAGTTTATGCTTTGTATGCATCAGTTTGTCTATAGTATTCATAGAAATATAAGGCTGATCAGCGACCATGAAGATCATTCTAAATGGCTTCTCTAACGTATTTAAATAGTTCACAACAGCCTTAATAGAATAAGAGAGGCCATGAATACTCTCTAAACATAAAATGCTGGTAGCGCCTCTTTGAGACGCATATTGTAGTATCTCATTATATTGTGATACGACAATCACATGATCATATTCCTTTAATATGAGATCTAATGCATGTTGATATAACGGTTTATTTTGAAAAGGAAACAGCAGTTTGTTTTCTTTAAAACGTCTGCTGTTTCCTGATGCAAGATATATAATATATGTTTTATTCATCGATAGCCATAACAATCTTTTCAGGTGTCATTGGAAGGTCTCTCACCCATGCACCACATGCACTGTGGATGGCAGCACATAAGGCTGGGGCTGGTGTATTGATGACACATTCACCAATAGACTTTGCACCAAATGGACCTGTCTTTTCATAACTGCTTTCAAAATAAACACGTAAATGACCCATATCAAGTCTTGTAGGAATCTTATAAGTCATGAAGTTATTTTCTGTTAAACCACCCTTAGGTGAATAAGTAATACTTTCAGATAATGCCATACCAATACCCTGTACAAGACCACCTTCAGTCTGTACAGTTGCAAGATTAGTATTTACTACAGTACCACAGTCTACAACAGCTACATAATCTAGTATTTCTACAGAACCTGTTTCTTTATCTAATGCAATTTCTGCCATACCTACCATATATGGTGGTGGAGAAATTTTAGATGAATGAGTGCATGTTACCTGGATAGGGACTGTATTACCACACTGAGAGAATGTTGCGATATCCATATGTGTAAATGATTCATTTGTTGCTGGATTATCAATTGTATTACCAGTAAATACTAATGATTCAGGATCACATTCCCACTTATTGGCAGCAATTTTCATCATGTTTTCTTTGAGCTCTTCACTCGCTTTTCTTACAGCCATACCAGTAACATAAGTTGTACTAGAAGCATAAGAACCAGAATCATATGGAGAAGCATCAGTATCTGCACCAAAAACAACAATATTGTCTACATCACATTCTAATTCTTCTGCAGCCATCTGGGCAAGAATAGTATCACATCCAGTACCCATATCTGCAGCACCGATGCTTAGCATATAAGAACCATCATCATTTAACTTTAATGTAGCAGACCCAACATCGACACCAGAGATACCTGATCCCTGCATTGCCATTGCAACACCTGCTGCCTTAATACGACCATCAGGCATTACAGTAGGAGTCTTACGGTTTTCCCAGTCAAATTCTTTCTTAGCACGTTCCATACATTTATCTAATGCACAGCTATCCGCAATTTCACCATAGTAGGCATCCATCTTCTGACCCTGACGTACCATGTTCTTTTCTCTGATTTCTACTGGATCCATATGTAAAATATCAGCTAATTCGTTGACACATGTTTCTAATGCATAAATACCCTGAGTCGCACCATATCCACGATATGCACCAGAAGATAATCTATTTGTATAAACAACATCATAATGGAAGCGGAACGCTTCTAGATTATTTGTATAAAGAGGAATAGACTTATGACCTGATAAACCTACAGTTGTAGGACCATGTTCACCAAAGGCACCAGAGTTAGATAATGTATATACATCAATGGCACGTATAGTACCATCATTCATAGCACCCACTTTAGTAGTGACTTCCATTTCATGACGTGGACTACCCGCAATCTGTGATTCAGTACGTGTATAAATAAGCTTAGATGGTTTCTTAGTCATCCATGTAACAAATGCAGGATAGATTTCAGTCACAAGTGACTGCTTCGCACCAAATCCACCACCAATACGAGGCTTTTCAACACGAATCATAGACTTAGGAATATCTAAAGCATTCGCAAGAATACGACGTGCATGGAAGACAATCTGTGTAGAACTAATGACATGTAAACGACCATAAGTATCAATTTCACAATAAGTTCTGAATGTTTCCATCATTGCCTGATTGACTGCAGGAACATGATAAGTACGTTCAATCACATGATCACATGATTTAAATACTTCTTCTAGATCACCATGTGTTTCATCTGCAGTGGCTACTAAGTTACGCTTATTATCTGCCCCTACAGGACATAATGCTTTCCAATTATCTTCAGGATGAACAAGAATAGGATTATCTTTAGCAGTTCTAAAGTCTAATACAGCTTCTTCTACCTGATATTTTACTTTAATAAGTTTTAATGCTTCATCTACTTTCTTTTCATCATAACCAGCAACAATCGCAACTGGATCACCTACGAATCTTACTCTCTGATCTAAGATTAAACGATCATAAGGACTAGGTTCTGGATAAGTCTGGCCAGCCATAGTAAAACGTTTCTGAGGTACATCTTTATAAGTATAAACAGCTTCAATTGTATCTACTGCCTTAGCCGCTTCTGTATCAATACTCTCAATTAATGCATTAGCATGAGGAGAATGAACAAGCTTTACAATTAAACAGTCATGAGGTGTTACATCATCAACATAGACAGGTTTACCTAATAATAGGTTCATTGCATCTTTTTTTCTTATAGGTTTATTAACCTGCTTTAATTCCTGACTCATCCTAACACTTCCTTTCCATTTTCCTTGCAGTAATTAATATAGTTTCTAATACCTCTTAATTGTCCTTCATAACCAGAACAACGACAAAGGTTACCAGATAAGAATGCTCTAATTTCATCATCACTAGGATCTTTATTTTCTTCTAGTAATGCGATTGTATTCATCATAAATCCAGGATTACAGAAACCACACTGTTCAGCACCCTGATCAGCAATAAATTCAGCAAGAGGTCTTGCCTTTTCCTGTAGCCCTTCTAAAGTAGTCACTTCATGACCTGCTGCTCTAGCTGCAAGAACACTACAAGAAAGAACTGGTTTATTGTCTAATAATACTGTACATAATCCACAGTTACTTGTATCACAACCTCTTTTAACACTAAGACAATGTTCACTTCTTACAAAATCAATAAGAAGAGTATCAGGTAAAATACTACGAGTCATTGTTTTTCCATTTAATGTAATTGTAATTTCCATCTTACTGTGCCTCCAATTCCTTTAATGAACGTCTCATAAGAACTTTTACAAGCTTCTGACGATATTCTGCACTACCTAAGTTATTACTTCCAAGTTTGATTTCAGAAGATACTTCTTCAATAAACGCTTCAATAGATTCATCATTTAATTCCATCTGTTTCTCATAAGCAATTGCCTTTAAAGGACGACCACCAATTACTACAGAATAAGTATCATTCATATAACTTGCACAACAAGTAAGAACAGGGAAATCAGTACTTACATTTCTCTGTGACTTATAACAAACCTTAATAGGTGTCTTCTTTACAATAACACGTACAAGAATATCAAGAGAAGGACGCATCCAAGCAAACTCTCTCATAGGTACAATACCACCGTTATATAATTCTACATAAGCATCTAATCCCATAAACATAGATAATACATCAGAGAAACCATAACGCCCAAAAATAGAACCTCCTACAGTCGCACAGTTTCTAAACTGCACACCAATAATATGTTCCACACTATGCTTCATTGCATCATGTGTATAAGCATTTAATCCTGCATGAGTTTCTAACTGACGTAATGTCACCATTGCGCCAATAGTAAACTGTTCATCATCTTCTTCGATAGTATCTAAATGAAGATCACATAAATCAATTGCCTTTTCAACTGATCTATTCATCATCTTCAACCATAACATACCACCTACAATAATGTTTTTTCTGTTCTGAACGAGTTCATAAGCTTCCTCAAGCGACTGAGGTCTTACATATTCCTGAATATTTAACATCTTTTTCTATCCTTTCTATTTTGTGATAAGTGTTTCATCAAGACTAAAACCATAAAACTCTTTATAAAAATCTATAACATCCTTTTTATAATTCTCATATGTATAATCATGAGGATGAAGTACATATGATAGCCAGAGTGATGCAAGAATATGAGAAGGAACAGGATCCATCCATGATTCAACCACATCAGGCATAATATAAATCTTCTTGTTCTTCACTATATCAAGTGATGAGAAGAATTCATAGTTATAAATAGAATCTTTTGAATAAGAAGCATTACGAGGCATGATCACCATATCTGGGTTTAAAGTTAATAATGTTTCTAACGCAATAGTAGGGTAGTCTACACCTTTAATACTAGAAGCAGCATTTTTTACATGTACCATGTTGAGTATTGTACTTTGAAACATAGAAGGTGTTACAGGTCTATAAATAGACTGTTTTGAAGCAATATAAACATGCTTATTAGAAGTACCTAAACTATTCATCTTACTCTTTTTAGTACTATAGTAGTTCTTTGACTTCTTCGCATTGTTTTGTTTACCACAAACTTTCGCAATAAGAGAAACCATGGCATCATACTTCTTTTCACTAGAAGGATCAACCACAATAACTTTTATATGTCTTTCTTCAAAATCCTCAATAAGATTCTCATTCTCTTTCATCATAAATACTACATCAGGGTCAGTCTTTGCGATAAGGCTGACATCACATCCTACCTGAGGTAGTTCTAATAAATCAGGATCAGTCTTTTGATAAATGCTTTTAGAAGAAGCCTTCTTTTCTATACCAACTAACTGATCACTTACTCCTAATGCGAGGCATGTAGAAGTTGTTATATATGAAGTGCTCACTACACGTTTTACTTGGTCTTTAATTGTAATCTGACGTCCTATCTGATCATTCACAATAATCGCATCAGACTCTTCTTCTTTATCTGAAGAACATCCAGGTAATAATGAGATGAGTAAAAATAGACAAACAATTGAAATAATTCTTTTCTTCAAAACAAATCTCCTTACGATATTATTCAGTATGTTTTTTCGAAAAAATTATATCATGAAAATATGAATAATAAACAAAAAATATAGGATACCAAAAGAAAAAGCCTACATTGAGTAGGCTTATCAAGGGATGTAGTATTAATAGTAAAGATTTTGATTTTAAATCAACTATATATTTGAATATGTAAAATCTCCAGGTAATGATTTCTGAAAAGAGAGGAGCAAAATATTTAAATTATATCTATTATTATTGCAAATAATATAATAAATAAATATAATAAAAGCATAGATTGTATGCGGTTACATTTGAGCAAGGGAGGGCAATTTTATGAACAAATTAAAATACTTACTTAGTGTCACAGTTTTATTATCACTGCCTGTAGGATGCTCTGAATCATCTCATTATTATATTTCTATGACCACAACTCATGCGACGAATCAGGAATTCATATTTACCAGCAATACTTATATGTATGATTTAACTTCTAAAAAACTTAAGAAGGTTTCTTCAGAACCTTATGAAAGTCAGTACCCACTTTCTACTTATGATTATAAGAATAATAAAGTATATTATTCAGGAAGCGATAATAAAGAATATGGGAATTCATATATTAAACAATATGCTTTATCTACTCATAAAACATCTAAATTTATTGACTATGTAGATGCAATCAATGATATCAGAATACTGGATGATCATAAGATGTTTATTGTAGGACGTTTAAAAAAGGTAAAAAAGAATACTATGGTACCTTCTATCTATAATACTCAAACACATAAAATTAATTATTTAAACTGGAATCAGGATAGTTTTGCGACATGTACAAATTATAATCCAGATACCCAGGAATTAATTATACCTCATTATTCAATGTCTTTAAGTTATAAACTGACAGATGATTATAATAACGGTATTATAAAAAATGAAGTTGATTCTTATGCGCCAATTACATTCACTGTTGTGAAGAAAAACAAAACAGAAGATGTTTTTAAATTAAATCACAAACAGCTTGATAGTACTTATATTGATAAAGATTATATATACTATGTAACAGATAAACAGACATCTATTACTAACTTTGATTTGGTGAGATATGATCGTCACACAAAAGAAAAAAAGAAATTATTAGATGGAAAGTGCGGCTATTATTCCATGAATATAGTTACTGTTTTAGATAATATTATCTATTTCATAGGGCAAAGAGCTGAGGTATATGAACTTGTAGAATTAGATATGAATACAAATGAACAAACAGTCATCTATCAATCAAAAGCTCAAGAAGCTATTAACAATGCACAATTTTATAAGAAATAAAAAAATATGGTTCACCAGCATGAACCATATTTTTATATACGAATTGTTTCTTGTAATGGATATTGGTTGAGTAAGTATTGTGTATCAGAGCTAATTATATGCATTTCATTCATGAAATGATGTAATAAATAGCTGAACGTATTGCCATAACATTCCTTCTTTAACTTATGGAAAGGAATATACTTTAATTCAACGAGATCTTGTTCTCTTAATGACATCTCTAGTTGATGGTTTCCATCAATGACAGTATAGAGTCCATTACTCATATAGGAATCAGTAATAACGGGATAATATTTAATGCTTTTTATATTCTTTTGTGAACATTGGAATTGATTTAACAAGTAGATGTTCATATCAAAAGGAATAGGATGGTTGATTCTATTTCTATCTAGTTCATCTTCAGTCATAGATTGAATAGAAGATGTCTGATAAGCATCTGATTGAATCACATGATCAATATTAAAATAAACCTTATAGCTTCCTACATGAGGAATAGAATAGTTCATTATATAATATTCGGCATCAGTTAAATGATCCATAGAAATAGAATTATATTGATTTTCATCCAACATACTAAAAAGATCATACCATTTGTTGATAAAATTCTGTTGATGTACAGGGGTAGTTACACTTAAATGTTTTAAGTAATTAAGAAAATCAGTTTTACGTTGATTCATATATATCACCTTTCTAAGCAATAAATCGTATTAAAGAGAATAACATGTTTATAAATGGTTTGATCAATATGGAGATGTCCAGAAAACCATAACTTATATGTAACTTGTTGTTCTATGTCATCCATGACTTCATCTATGTTTCTAAGATAAGGAAGGGTATAGTCATCAAGGTTACAAGGAATAGTACGTGTATGTAAAAGTTCTTTAATATAGAATGGACAATCATGCGTAATAATATAATCAATATGAAAGTTATATTGAAGTAAGTTATTGAGTGCTTCATTCCATTCTTGAGTCGTAGGTAATTCCTGCTGCCACCATGAACGATGTTCTACACGTGTTTCTATATCACATGAATAGCCACCACCAAAAGTAAAGAATGTCTTTCCATCAATTGTATAAATCTGTCCTCTCATCAAATGAATCACAGATTCCTTAATAAAATGCACCTTTCCACCATGCCAGCGAGATACAGGATAATCATCCAATAATTCAAAGTTCTCATGATTGCCATCCACAAATAATGTAGTCCATGGCTGTGAATCCAACCAGTCACGCCAGAATAAATCTGGTAACATATCATCCCATACAGCTCCCAAATCACCACATATAATGACATAATCTTCTTTTGTAAGTATCTGTCCCTCAGGAAAATGATGAGGCTTTAATTTAGAGATATCAAAAGGACAATGTGTATCACCGGTAATATAAATCATAGACATCCTCTCTTTTGTCTTTAGTCTATCATACCAACAAAAAGTTCTTCTTAAGTCTATGTAAAATTTAAGTAAAGAAAAAAGCCTCGAATGAGGCTTTAGTTTAATACTCTTTGATGAGGTGTAAATGTTGTATCATCAATACCCTTGAATGTATAACCAAGGCTCTGATAATGTTCAATAACTTTAGGTAATGCTTCCACAGTTGTATTCTTTGCAGCTGTATCATGGAATAAGATCATGATCTGATTATTACGAGAAGCTGTTGCATTCGCAATAAGTCTTGCAGTAGGCACATTATTACCTGATGCATCACCACTGCTGACATTCCAGTCATAATACTGATAACCTTTTTCTTGTACCATTCTAGTAAGATTACTCATAATACCTGCAGAATAATGTCTAGAAACTGTATTAGAACTTCCTCCAGGGAATCTAATATAACGAGGAGTAAATCCAATAAGACCCTTAACCATATCACCTACTTTATTTAAATCATTAAAGTAAGCATCAGTAGAAGCATAAACAGTACGATAATCATGACAATAAGTATGAAGTGCTATAGTATTACCTCTCTTATGTGCTTCCTGAATTAAGTAATTATATTTCTGACCATTACCAGTCACAAAGAATGTTGCTTTCGCATGATATCTATCAAGAATATCTAACACACGCTGAGTATTCTGAGAAGGTCCATCATCAAATGTAAGATAAACAACCTTTTCACCAGTAGGTGCAACTGCATTGGCAGGACGTGGATTATTTACAATAACAGTCTGTGTATACTTTCTTTCATTACCAGACTTATCTTTAGTTGTATAGATGACTTTATAAGTACCTGCTTTTCCAAAATCTACTTTGCTGCTATCTACAGATACCTTAGGATTCTTATCAAAATCATCTTCTACAGTAATACCCTTCATGAAATCAATGTTAGAACCTATTGTCGTATCATAATTTTGAAGACCTGCAAGTAGTGGTGCTTTAGTATCCTTTACAGCTTTCACATTTACTTCTTTTTCAGTCTTATTACCACCCTGATCTTCTACAACAACAGTAACCTTTTGTGTACCTTCTTTATCAAAAGATACATCTTTCTTAAAGTAAGTCTTAGTCTTTGTTTCATCTTTAATATCAGTCACAAATTCACTTGCTTTAACTTTAGTACCTACTTCTACTGCTTTATTCACTACCTTAAATGTAGGCTTCTTAGTATCTACAACTTCTACATTTAATACGTAGTTCTTATAGTTTAATGTATAAGTAATCTTATACTTTCCAAGTTTTTTGACGTTAACTTTAGAATTATCTACAGTCACATCACTCTTATTACCTCTTACTTTTTTAATAAAAGACATAGGATTGTAAGTACTATTGATTTCAATATCCTGTGTACTTTCATTAAAGCTAACAGCTGGACGTGTCATAAAATAAATGCCTAGACCAAGCACTAAAACGACAATACAGCCTAATAGGACATATGCCCTCTTTCTTAAATGACGTTTTTTCATTTCTATTCTACCTCAACTTTATATCTTCAACAATTTTGTATTATATATCTAATATGTGTAATTTGTGTGGAAATTAAGAAACACTTAAGAACTTTTTTTAAATACGTATTATTTCTTTACTTTGCAATACAAAGTAGTGTATACTTTGCATTACAAAGTAGGTGACATAATGGATACACAATTGATAAAAGGAATGTTGGAAGGATGTATTCTTACTCTTATTAGTCATAAGGAAACATATGGTTATGAACTATTAGTAGAACTAGAGAAGTATGGCTTTGAGAATGTAGGAGAAGGAACATTCTATCCGATATTAACACGTTTGTCTAAGAAGGGATATTTGTCATGTAGACAGGTGAAATCAGAAGCTGGACCCTATAGAAAATACTATAAGATTACGGATGAAGGATTAGTCCATTTGAGAGAGTTTAAACACTCATATTATAAGATAACAGGTATTGTAGAAAAGATTTTTGAGGATAAAGAATGATTGCACAATATAACACATTAAGAAATCAATTAACAGGAGACTATCAGGCATTCTATGACAAGGCATATCAATATGCACAAGAGAGACATTACCCAGGATTCTATGCGAATGATATACTTATGAGCTTGTTAGATCTATTGATCACAGCACAGATGAACCATAAAGAATTAGATACACTTATTAAGGAAAATCATGATACATTTATTAAGAATTATTTTCATGATCAAGGAAAGAAAACCACATGGATCAATAGTTTCTTTAGATACACAATCTTCTTATGGAACTATGTATTCTATCTTATTCTTACCCCAACATCTCATGCAGGCGGAAAGGTTATAGAAGCAACAATCCTGATTATTCTTATTGATCTTATTATAAAAAACAAGCGATATAATATTCTACTAGATTATATTGTATTGGCTCTTGTATTCATATTACCGTCTATTTCAGTTCCTTATATGATTCCTCTTATTATTAGTATAGTGCTTCTTATTATCAGTACTCTCTATCAAGTGTATTATACATATACACATCAAAATACAATCAGCTACTATAGTGAAGAAGCACAATCACAATCGAATGATTATGTGAATGATATACTTAAGAAGCAGAATGAAGAATTCAATCGTAAAAGAGAAAAATATCATCTTCCACCTCTTACTCTAGAAGAGATGAAACTGTATAAGAAAAGAAGAAATCGTAAGATTGGATTAATCATTGATATCATTGTAGGAATACTCATCTTCTATCTTGCCTATAGAATAGGGGACTATAAAGAAAGTATGACAATGTTGTCTTATTATATTCCTGTTTATATTATATTCAGTACAAGATATCTCTCTTATCTTGTGAATCCAAAAGGGCAGTTGATTCATATATTAAATATTATTGCAGTGATTAACCTTTATTTCTTTATTCAGGTATGTCATATCAATCATATAGTAATTACTGTATTATGCTTAATTATCATCATGATAGAAACAGGTGCTATGATGATGATTCCTGTCTTTAATAACATCTCTGAATACTTTGATCAATTAATCAGTCTCTTTTCAGTTGGTTTTATACTTGTAGAAATGAAAGTAGAGTTCTGGCTTTCAGCCATTATACTTATTGTATTGTTTGGAGCATTAGTTAAAAGCATAAAAAAACAGAAGATGTAATCTTCTATTTCTTGTAGAACACTAATGTAGAGTTATTATACTTTAGATACAGTTTATTATTCTTAAAGTAATATTGAATTGTTTCAGTTGTCTTCATAGATTCCCATGAAGCAGGTGGATCAAAATCATCAAGATGATCACATTGGAGAGTAAGTGTATCATCTTTCTTGATCATTTTTCCTCTTATTACAGGATTACCTGCTTCTGCATCATACATGTTAAAAGATAAGTCTTTATCTATTTCTAATGTAAGATATGCAGTATAGATATCTTTGTTTTCTAATGGAGATTTCTCACATGTCCATGTACCTTCTAATTGAGGTGTAGTGTGACAGGCACAAAGAATAAGAGAAATAATAATCAAAAATATCTTTTTCACAAATCAAACCTTCTTTCTATAAGCCATAATTCGCATATGTTGATTTTGATTTGAGTAAAAACTATAATAAATACGAAGAAGGAACAACCAGTAAGCGGTTGTCCTTGGATTTTGAATGAGAAAATAACTACCTCAAACTTTACCAGGGAGTGAGGTAGTTATTTTTTTGCGTTCTTATCAATAATGATAAGAAGTAATCTAACAACAAGTGTATGATCAGTGTTAAACATGTTAACATGGTCATGATTATTTCATATGTTGTCATCAGGCATCACATCCGTTTTCAACTTAAGAGAAGAATCACGAAGGGGTGCGTACCTTCGTCTTTTAGACCAAGGATAACCACCTACCGTATACGATTGTTCCACATAAGAATTATATCATACAAGCATAGAACTCGAGTATTGAAAAGGAGAGATGTTTACCCTCCGAATTTAATATGTGATTAGTTTCCTTTTCTTTTTATAAACCATAAGGAGATAATACCAAGCAATAAAATAATCGCAAAACCAATACCGAGAAGTTCATAGTTGAAATAAGAATACGTGGTATTATTCACAACTTTCACTGCAGGAGTCATACTTACAATAAGACCAGTAATAATACATCCTACAGTGACTATAATAATGGGAAGTTTTTGCATAATCATCACTCACTTGTCTTTAATAGATTTCCTTCATTGTTTGATCTCATTAATACAATAAAAGTCAAACAAGGAATAATTAGAATAACTGAATTCACTAGGATTAAGATAGAAATAGCTTGTTCTATCATTATAGAAGGTAATATATGATATTGGAAGAAGAATAAAGATAAGACTGAAATCATAGATAGAATGATAGATAACAGACAATAAGAAGATCTTTCTTTCAATATTAATTGTAGACATTGTAATCTATTAAGTCCATTCACTAATAGTAGTGCATATTGATAGCGTCTAGAAACAATATCAAATATTCCAATAATAAAACATGTACTCATAAACATGACAAACATAATCATAGAGAACTGCTGTATCATTTCAAATCCAAATGTAGTTGTTTTATTTAATATTGCAGAAGAAACAGGATTATAGACCTTTATATCAGAATCATGTTTTTTAATAAATTCAGTTACAGATTGAATGTTCTTATATGAGTTTACTTTGATGATATAGACATTGGACTGATATGTATTGTTTTGTGTATATTGATTTACTATCTTCTGATATAGATTTGGAGATATATAAATAATGTTTTCTGTTGTTTTTGTATATCGGTTATGAATATCTTTATCTGTGACATTCGCATTAACGAGTTCAAAAGGAATCTTATTGAAGGTGTAGGTATTACTTGTAGGTATTTGAAGAATACCTGTGATATGGATATTCTTGTTTAGTTTTTGATAGAGAGAATAAGAAATATAGACATGATCAGTATTGAGTTGTTTATTCTCAATACTGAATGATTGTTTTGTATAAGTCTTATACGTTTTCATATTCCCATAATAAGGTTGTATGACAATAGTCTCCTGCGTATTTAAGACATTCCATTGGAAGAATGGCTGAATACTTTGAACTATACTGTTGTTGGATATGTCTTGAATGAGTGTTTTAGGAATAGGCTGACCACTTATATCATAAGCATTACCACCATTTTTATAAGAAATCCTTAATTCATTATCAATTGCTTTATTAATCATAGTGTCTGTTTCTTTTTGATAATAAGCTTGAAAGCACATCATATATGTCACTATGATCATCATAACACTTATCACAATATTTCTTTTATAATGGATTCTATTGGACTTCTCAGCCTTTAAGTAATGGGTAACAGGATTTGTATGAATATGTTCTTTAGGTTCTATTTTGTTGATTTCTGTATAAGATTTTTTCTTTAATATAATCTGCTGGTGCTCTATATGGTAATGTATATCAGCAATCTCCAACATCCCCATATCATGTGTCGCAATCACAACTGTCTTATGATATCTATGACATAATTCATGAATAATCTTTCTCATATGTTCTCTATTGATCGTATCTAGATAAGCGGTAGGCTCATCTAGAAAGATAATATCCGGATTCTTCATCATACAGCATAATATAAGTAATCTCTGTTTTTGACCACCAGATAAAATATCTACTTTTCCATTTAAATCAATATTTAAATCTAATTCATCCAATAGCTTCATCATTTGATCTTTATGAAATGGAACTTCAGCAAGCTCACTAAATAGTTGAATATTCTGTATTGCTGTTAAATCATCAAATAATCTACAATCCTGAAATACAAAACCATAATCATTACTGTCAGTATAAAACTCATTCTTGGAATAATGTGTTAATCCTGCGAGTTCAAATAATAAAGTAGATTTACCAGAACCACTTTCACCAGTGATTACAGTAATTTGAGAAGACGGAATACTTATATTCTGGTTCTTAAATAATACATGATTCTTAAAAGATAGATTGATATTCTTCATCTCAATCATAAATCCACCTTCTTTACAAACCATTGACTATAACATATATATAAGAAACAAATAACTAAAGTCACACCGATTTGAATAATCATAAATAGTAATAAACTCATAGTCATTGACTGACGATTAATCACAAAGAAACCAGGAATACTGAGTAATAGAGATAAGATGGATTGTACAATCATATTATCATTCATTAAAGAACAAATTGTTTGATTCTTTAAACCATAAACCTTCAACAATTTAATTTCATTCTTTCTATCATCCAATGCATTCATTTGTACAAGAACATAAAGGAATATTGCGATTAATATCACTACAGCCATAAAAATGTATCTTCCTTTTCTTTCTTCCTTATAGACATCAACCATATCTGTCACTGAATTATATTGATCATAAGTAATGAAATTATTAGAAATCTGAGATATTTCTTTTTCAACACTTTTTAAGTTCTTAATACGGTCTACTTCTACAACATAATTCTTACTTTGATAAGGAGTAATAGCTGCATCGTATTCTTTGGCATCTAGTAAACTATCAGGAGTCTGGTTATTGTATTGATTTAAAATAGTATAGAATGATTTGTCATTCATAAGTACAACATATCCAGCACTAAGAAATTCATTATAATAATCATCTGTTGAAATAATATGATTGATTTCTATTTCAAGATTTACTTTCTTAGTAAGAACCTGTGATAAAGTACCCAATGTTTTAGAATCATCAATTTCACATTGATAAGTATATTGTTGGACTGGAACATATACATCTATAGATATCTTAAAGTTCTTTTCTTTTTCATCTATACCTAGCTTTCTTGCGAATGATTGACTGATTGCATTTCCTTTAAGTTCTTTTCCATCTACTTTAATATTCTGGAAAGAGTAATAGGGAACGACCATTGGACTCCCTTCCTGAAAATAATCAAATTGTGTTTTACTTCCTTGATAATAAACAGTACCTTTGCTTACATCTTCCATTTGATTGATTGTATCAAATACATCAAATGGATAAACACTCTTTACATGTTTGATTGATTTAATATGATTCAATTCCTCAGTACTTATATCAAGATTTACCTCTGCATCACCGATATAATAACTATCTACACCATTCGCAATATAAGAATCATTCATCTTACCTGTATATAATTCTGCTTTATTGGCTTGTTTTATACCACTTGATAACTTATTTTCCTGTAATAGACTATCACTTACGTTAGTAGAAATAGAGATAGTCATAATAAAACCTAGAAGTAATACAAGGATAAACTGAAACCATTGTCTTTTATTCTTATAGAAGAAGTACTTATGATAGCTGCTGATGTTCGATTTTTTGAGTTGAATAGATTGATTTATTTCATCTATTTTTTGATCACATACAAGAATTCTATTTTCTATTCTATAAGTAATGTCTAGATGATTTATTAGATATTCATCATGAGTTGTAATGATAATATATTTGTTTTCTGATTTTAGTTTTTCGAGTAATTGAAGTACGATTTCTTTATTTTCTTGATCTAAAGAAGCAGTCGGTTCATCAATAATAATGATGGATGCATCCTTATACATGGATAACGCTATTAAGAATCTTTTTCTCTGCCCAATAGATAAAGAAGAAGGATAGCAGGATGGATCTATAAGATCCAATCCTACTAGATGAAGCATATTATTCATTTTGGCTTGATCATATTGGCTTTCTTGTAGGTGATTAATAAATTCAAAATGTTCATATACTTTCATGTTATCAAAGAATGTCCCAAATTGATCAATATAAGACACCTTGTTTAATAGATAATCTTTTTTATTAGAATTATTGATAGCTACATTATCTACATAAAGAAGATTATCTTTGTACTGGTATAATAATGATTTTAGGAATGTTGTTTTACCACATCCACTTTTACCAATAATACCAGTGATTCGACCAGGACATGTTTTAAAATGAGCATCATTGAATATGACTTGATTACCAAAATTTATATTTAAATGTTTCATCTCAATCATAGTAGTGTTCCTCCTATTTCAATCATACAACCTTTAAAAAAATAAATAATATCTTGAGGACGTTTGACCGATTTATGAGGATAATAAACAAAAAATACCTGTTATGAAACAGGTATAAGAGTAGAGATATAGAGTGATGCACCAGCATGCTGTACTTGTAAGCTTCCATGATATTTATGCAGTATTAATACAAGAGTATCATATTTCATTTGATTGATTCTTTCTTTTGCATCATTCATATACAATGTGATTTCAAAGGCACATTGGTCTTCCGTTATTTTTACTTCTAATTCATTATTTTCCATGCAATCTATTGCGATATCAAACAGATAATTTATAAGGATATTCAAATGTTCATCCTCTATAAATGATATATCCTGAATAGATACAATAATAGCTGGTTTAATGTTGTTGAGTTTGAGCTGTTCTAATTTCATATTAATAAATGAATCAAACAGCTTATTACCAGATATGATCAGCATATTATGATCATTGAGAGACTTTATTCTTTTGTCTATCATCTCATTCACATTTTCAAATTCTTTTCTTTTTACATATTCCTTCATTTGAAGGTAATCGTATTTTAAATCATGTCTTAGCTTATAGAGTTCATTGTTTTTCTTTTCTATAAAGGCATAGTTCTGTTGATCATTCTTAAAATGATCAATAGCCTGGTTAAGAAGCTGTTGTTCATGATTAAGTTTGGTATATCTAAGGAATAAGTAATAGGAAATAATGATAGTAATCAAAAGGGTTATAAGAATAATGAGATTACAGTTTATGCCTAATATATTAAGAAAGTCATTATAGAGAATATGATAAATACATAGAGTACTTAAGGATATAGCCATAAGTAATCCCCAATAAAGATTCTTATTATCGATAGGGTAAAGCTTTTGAATAATAGCGAATGTAGAGATAATAAGAATATAGATGATCAATGAAACAATAGGGGATATTGGTAATAGAACAACTAAATTCTTTATAACAGTTAAGAATGAAAGATAGAAGATAATTTCTGATAGCAGCCTATCTGAATAATAGAATAAGAAGCATAAAGATTCTATTAACAAGAGATCCTGTAATAGGGGATGACTCGTAAATATACTAAGAAGACAATTGATCAATAAAGATGCAATAAAAATAGCTGTTTTATTTGTTCTAAGGAGATATGTCAGTAATGCTTCTATACAACAAAAATATAAGAAACTCATCATTGTATGTACCTCCTATAGGAATGGTATTTTTCAATAATATCTTTTGATTTTCTAGATACATTAAATGTTTGGCTGTTCATAAGAGTCACATTTTGATTATTGATTTTAGTAACATATTTAAAATTAATAATGGTGTATGAGTTTATTTTATAGAATGCTACATTGGAACATAACTCTTCAGAACATTTCTTTAATGTTGTGTATTGAACATATTCATTATCTTCTGTGTAAAAGATACATGTATTTCTATGAGATTGAACATAGATGATATCCTTGAGATTAATGTATTGATTGTTTTTCTTATCAACGAGATATTGTTTATGGTTTTCAGCCTGATCTTTATCTATCTTGATAAATAGTCTTTCTAAATCATCTTCATAAGATGTTTTTCTTATAAAGAAGTAAAGCGCAATATCAAAACAATCATAAACAAGTGTTTCGTTACTAGACATGAATATGATGCGTGTATTCTTATTATCTATACTTTTCGCAATAGTGATACCATTATCCTTCATCAATAAAATATCTATAAACAAATAATCATAATCTTTTAATTGAAGTGATTTGAAATCATTATTAAATACATCAATACTACTTTCACTAAAGCATGTATTTTCTTCTATCTTATTCTTTATGACTTGGCTGAAATGAGTATCATCATCTATTATTCCTATTTTCACCTTATGTAGCTCCCAATCGAATATGTACATTATTAATTGATGTTTCTATTGTATCACGATATTGGGTTTATAAGAAAAAACTACAATACTAAATTATGTAGAATTTAAACCTAAAAAAGAGGGATGTTTCATCCCTCTGAGTTTAATTAATATCTTCTAATTTAAAATGAATATCCTTGTTTTCACTTTTAACTGTTAAACGCTTTTTTTTCATATCATTATCTAAGTTGAATGTAAATATTACTTCATCATCTGTGATCTTTATGATTTTTGAATTATTATTCAACGTTGTACCGATATCAGGGCCTATACCAATCTTATAGTATGTATTATCAATAATAACTCCTATACCGTGTCTTTCTATTAACTCCTTATCTTGATATAGATAAGCCATAGAAATTAGACCATCACTTTCTTTAATATCTACAAATTTTATATCTGTCCCATTTTTAAATAATTGACTATACTTATTTAATTCTTTGTTTTTC
The DNA here is from genome assembly GCF_000437715.1 of Catenibacterium sp. CAG:290. Lineage (NCBI taxonomy): Bacteria > Bacillati > Bacillota > Erysipelotrichia > Erysipelotrichales > Coprobacillaceae > Catenibacterium > Catenibacterium sp. CAG:290. Next base: position 1,382 of record NZ_FR898804.1, on the reverse strand, counting down.
TTATTTAACTGCACTATGGTTGTTGCTTTGTTTTGGTTTTCAATAAATAAATAGCCATTAAAAACAATCGAGATTCCTAACATAAGTATAATGATTCGATACCATTTTTTATTTTTCATGTATGTTCCCCTCCTATTTTACAAGATGCATGTCCTTTTATGGTATATAAGAGTTATTGTAAGTGATCAGTAAGAATGTAGAAGTAGATGCTTCTGCAGAAACACTTGAGCTTAGCGATAGCACTTACATTTATTGTTATCTCTTTAACAAAAACTTCTCTTTCTTTAATTATATTTTAAGCGCTTACATTTTTTTAAACAAGTGTATTTCTATATATTGCAATTATTTTAATGAACTATAAAGAGAGACATCTTGCTGATAATGGAAAATTATTTTAGGTCTATCAATGATACAGACAACAAGAGGTGTTGGAACCAGATACACACAAGGTAACAATGTATAAAAATGTAAGTTTAAAAAAAACATAATTACAATTGAATATAGTAAATGCTTTATATATAATTACATTATAAAAAGCGCTTACTTACAAAGGAGAGGGATTATAATGAAAACTTACGCACTTTCAGTCTTGAAATTATTCTTTAGTTATTTTAATAGAAAGGATGATGATCTATGAAAAACAAGTTACTATTATTAATCATAATGTTCAGCATTTGTTTTCAAGGCTGTACATCAAAGAAAGTAGATCATAAGATTTATCTAGAAGATACATCTATCTTTACTACAAGCAATGATGGGAATTCTTCTTTCTATTATCGTTTTTATACTCATGACAAGAGTGATTCTTATACCACTTCCGCAAAGACAACTAATCCAGATATTACTGCTGATGTATCATTAAGTGGTGATGAAGATAATGTCCACCAGCTGGAAGTCAATCTTCATACACCACCAGGAAAATATGTTTTTGATATTATTGTGACAGTTAATGATAAGAAGTTCACTATTAAAGATGTTCATCATATTAATTTTAATCACCCTAATGCCCCAGATATACTCGGTGAACATCATGGAAAAGGTGAGTATCCAAGTCCTAAGTCATTCCCTACAGACTATACTTACAAGGTGAACTTTACACAGTCTATAGAAGCATATGACTTTAAGGTATATGGTGAAGAGTTGAAATCATTAGAGAAAGTATCGAATAAATGTATCCAGTTAAAAACAAGAGTGGGAAAACCTAACATCTCTAGTTTAACTTATGTAGTCAATGGTGAAGAATATTCACTCTATAATATTTATCATGTTGTTTCTTCTGATTACTATAAGAAGAAATTCCTGAAATGATTTAAAGGAGAGCATACAATGGCTCTCCTTTAAATGTTTTGAGTAACTAAATAGACTTGGGGTTTACTCAAGTT
>NZ_FR898803.1:0-2939 GCF_000437715.1 Catenibacterium sp. CAG:290 | reverse complement strand
AAATACAGGGAATGTTTTGAAATGATCTTTGCGACTGATTCATTTTTTCTATTGTTTCAGAGAATAATGTTAAAATATATTACAAGAGAGGTGACTGAAGAAATGAACTTTATAGATCACGCAATATCAGAAATCACAAATGGTGAAGATTTTGTACAGGCAATAACTGATATATATGAATATCCAGAGGTAAGAGGTGAATTAGAAAAGTATCCTTTGTGGATCAAGAATATTATTGCTGTTATTGATTGTGATACGGAACTAGGTATGGATGGATTAGATCTAAAATCATATGCTGATGCTGTGAAAGTATTTGATGAGATAGGACTTATAGAAGAAGCAGAAGTACTTCGTGGTTATGAAAGAGAATGCAGAGAAATGCTATGAGAGATTAGCTATTAATAATGATTATGATGCTTTCTGGGATAAGGTATATGTTTGTATTGATAAGAATACATATAATAAGTATTTGGAGGAATATGCATAAATCCATTTTTTGGAATAAGTCTCTTTTGTATAAACAACTTTTACAGATTATGGTACAATAAATAAAGAAATATTTTGAATATATTACTAACTTTAAGTGAACTTAAAGTTTAATTGTAATAGTAGGGGGTGTTGCAAGAGAAAATGAGAAAGTTAAGGTTTTATGGTTTGTTTTAATCTAAGAGATCGGAGAAGAAGATATGAGAAAGAAAACTACAAAGAAAACAACTACAAAAGCAGCTGCTGTTAAGGAAGAAACAGTAACAACAGCTGCTAAGGATACAACAAAAGAAGCTGCTCCCGTAAAGGAAACAGTTAAGAAAGCTACAGCCACTAAGACTGCAACTAAAAAAGAAACTCCCGTAAAGGAAGCAACTGCTAAGGTAGAAACAGTAGCAGAAGCTGAACCTAAAAAAGCGACAGCTAAGAAGACTACAACTACTAAGAAAACAACAGCTAAAAAAGCGACTGCAGCTAAGACAGAAGCTGTAAAAGAAGAAGCTCCTGTAAAGGAAACTGCTAAGAAAACTACAGCTAAGAAAGCTGCTCCTAAAAAGACAACTGCTAAGAAAACTACAGTTTCAAAAACAGAAGCAGTTAAAGAAGAAACTCCAGTAACGGAAGCAGCTGCTAAGGTGGAAACAGTAAAGGAAGCTGAACCTAAAAAGGAAACAGCTAAAAATACTGCAACAAAGAAAGCAACAACTAAGAAGACTACAGCTGCTAAGAAAACAACAGCTAAAAAAGCTGCAGCTAAGACAGAAACTGTAAAAGAAGAAGCACCTAAAAAGACAACTAAGAAGGAAGAACCTAAAGTAGAAGAGACAGTAGCTCCTGAAGTTGAAAAGAAGGTTGAAGTAGAACCTGAAGTAGTTGTTCAGGAAACTCCTGCTCCAGCTCCAGTTGATTTAGGTCCACGTAGAAGTGTGGCATTCATTGGTTCTGAATGTTATCCATTTGTAAAGACAGGTGGATTAGGAGATGTTATGTCTGCTCTTCCTAAGAGTCTTGCTAAGTTGAATTGTGATGTTAAGGTTATTATTCCTAGATATAAATGTATTCCACAGAAGTTCCAGGAAAAGATGGAATATAAAGGTTCATTCTCTATGGACTTATGTGCAGATGGTAAACAGTATTATGTAGGTATTATGGAATACCAGGAAGATGGCGTTGTTTATGATTTTATTGATAACGATGAATTCTTCTCTTGGGGTAATCCATATACTAATCTAATCGATGATATTCCTAAATTCTGTTATTTTGGTAAAGCGGCTCTTGCAGCTCTTAACTATTTAGATTGGACACCTGATGTTGTACATTGTCATGACTGGCAGGCTGCTTTAGTTCCACTATACTTAAGAACATGCTTCAAAGACAGTAATGTAGGACGTGCAAGCTGTGTACTTACTATTCATAACTTAAGATTCCAGGGAATCTATGATAGAAAGACAATTCAGTACTGGTCAGGACTTCCTGATTATGTATTTAATAAAGACTGCCTCACACAGAATTGGTTGGATGCGAATATGTTAAAGGGTGGTATTACTTATAGTAATGTTGTAACTACAGTAAGTAATACATATGCTGGTGAAATCCAGACTGAAGAATATGGTGAAGGTCTTGAAGAACACTTAAGATATCATCATAACAAGCTTGTAGGTATCGTAAATGGTATCGATACAGATATCTGGAATCCAGCAACGGATAAACTATTAGCTGCGCCATATGATAGTACGAATGTTATTGAAAATAAGAAAGCAAATAAGAAAGCTTTACAGGAATCATTAGGATTAGAAGTAGATGATCATAAGATTGTCATTGGTTTGATTTCACGTTTGACAAACCAGAAGGGTCTAGATCTTGTAAATAATGTAATTCCACATATTATGGATGAACATACACAGGTTGTTGTATTAGGTACAGGTGATGCTGAATATGAAGATGCATTCCGTTATTATGAAAACCAGTATAAGGGTAACTTCTGTGCTTATATTGCCTACAATGAAAATGTAGCACATAACATCTATGCTGGATGTGATGCATTATTAGTACCATCTAGATTTGAACCATGTGGATTAACTCAGTTAATTAGTATGAGATATGGTTCAGTACCAATCGTAAGAGAAACTGGTGGATTAAAAGATACAGTACAGCCTTATAACTTATTTGATAACACTGGTAATGGATTTACATTCGATAGATATGAAAGTGGACTTTTATATGATGCAATCAATCGTGCTAAGACACTTTACTTCGAAAGTAGACCATACTGGGATGACATGGTAGTTCGTAATATGAACAAAGATGTCTCTTGGGAACAGAGTGCAAAACACTACAAAGATATGTATGTAGGATTAACACCTAAATATTAATGTAAATAAAAATGCAATGTTAGAAATCTAACGTTGCATTTTTTTCTCCCAATATAATTATTTATCTCCCAAAAATGGTAT
>NZ_FR898802.1:0-27490 GCF_000437715.1 Catenibacterium sp. CAG:290 | reverse complement strand
CCGTTAACCTCCACCATTTTTTTGCCGACTTAGCTCAACTGGTAGAGCAACTGACTTGTAATCAGTAGGTTGGGGGTTCAAGTCCTCTAGTCGGCACCATTAGTGACTCGCTAGCTCAGATGGCAGAGCATCTGACTTTTAATCAGAGGGTCAGGGGTTCAAATCCCCTGCGAGTCACCATCTTGATGCGGGTGTGGTGAAATTGGCAGACACGCTAGACTTAGGATCTAGTGCTTCGGCGTGCAGGTTCAAGTCCTGTCACCCGCACCATTCTGAATGCAGACACCGAAGTTTCGGTGTTTTTTTTATGTCTAAAAATAAAAATCTACCAAAATGGTAGATTACATTCCATTATAGAAGAGAATTTGATGAGGGGAAGCTCATTAGTATCTCATATATTTTGGGAAGCTATAACAGAATGATGTGTATATTATAATACTCTAGAATAGAGTAGTAAATATGTATATGGTCATGAAATCCCTTGTATTTCATAACTGAATGTTTTAACATATTATTATAATTGAAATGGGAGCTAATTTGCTGAGAGTAGACATAAGTCTTGACCATGAAACCTGATTTGGATAATGCCAACGTAGGAATTTTATGAGCACCTTCTTTCAGCGTGCTCTTTTTTATGGAGGAAAAGAATATGAACTACATTAAGAAATTAAGAGAAGTAAAACCATTAGTACACAACATCACTAACTATGTAACAGTGAATGATGTAGCCAATGCGATTCTTGCAATTGGTGGCAGTCCTATTATGTCAGATGAAATTACAGAAGTGGCTCAGATGACTTCTATCAGTAATGCATTAAATATTAATATTGGGACTCTCAATCAGGTGAAGATTGCTTCTATGTTTGAAGCAGGTAAGGCATCTAATGCGTGTAAGCATATTACTGTATTAGATCCAGTAGGTGCAGGTGCGACTGATTTACGTACCAATACATGTAAAGAATTATTAGAACAGATTCATTTTGATGCTATCAAAGGGAATATTTCAGAAATCAAGACTTTAATGGCAGGTACAGGTCATACTAAAGGTGTAGATGCATCAGTGGAAGATCAGAAGAACTCACATGATCTCATTGATGATATCAAAGCATTCGCAAAAGAACTCAATACTATTATTATTGTGACTGGTCCTATAGATTATGTCACTGATGGTAATAAGTGCTATATGATTAATAATGGATGTAAAGAAATGAGTGCCATTACTGGTACTGGATGTATGTTATCAGGTATCTTAGGTTGTTTCTTAACAGTAGAAAATAGTGTAGATAGTGCTGCGGCAGCTGTTATGTCCATGGGTATTGCGGGTGAAATTGGTGCATCTAAATTAAAAGAAGGTGAAGGTAATGCAACACTTCGTACTTATTTAATTGATGCATTATTCAATATGACTGATGAAGAACTAGAAAAGAGTGGTAAATATGAAGTTCAATAATGACATGTTGAGACTCTATGCTGTGACTGATCGTCATTGGACAGGAGAACAGACTCTATATGAGCAGGTAAGAGATGTTTTAATGGGTGGTGCTACTTGTCTTCAGCTAAGAGAAAAAGACCTAGATGAAGCCTCTTTCTATGAAGAAGCAAAGAATATTAAAGAACTATGTCGTTTGTTTGATGTACCATTTATTATTAATGATAATGTTATGCTTGCTAAGGAAATAGATGCAGATGGTGTTCATGTAGGTCAGGATGATATGGCATGCGTGAAGGCAAGAGAAATTCTTGGACCAGATAAGATCATTGGTGTAAGTGCACATACTATAGAAGAAGCAAGAATTGCGAAAGAACAAGGTGCAGACTATTTAGGTGTAGGGGCTATTTTCCCTACATCTTCTAAAGATGATGCGGAAGTATTAGGTATCAAGCGTTTAAAAGAAATGACGGATACAGTGGATCTTCCAATGGTAGCCATTGGTGGAATCAGTTACGATAACTGCTTATTACTTAAAGATACAGGTATTGATGGCATTGCGGTTATTAGTGCTTTATTTGGTCAGAAGAATATCAAACAGGCTACTATTGATTTAAAGAAGCGTGTAGATGCACTTTATGAAACAATGCATACATGCTTAACTATTGCTGGTAGTGACTCGAGTGGTGGTGCAGGAATACAAGCAGATTTAAAGACAATGCTTGCCAATAAAGTATTTGGTATGAGCGCTATTACAGCCCTCACAGCCCAGAATACAACGGGTGTGACAGATATTATGGATGTTACTCCAGAGTTCTTAGAAAGCCAGATTCGTGCTGTATTTGATGATATCTATCCAGAAGCTGTTAAGATTGGTATGGTGTCTTCTAAAGCGCTTATTCATACTATTGTAGAAATGTTGAAACATTATGATGCGAAGCATATTGTGGTAGATCCAGTCATGGTTGCGACAAGTGGCGCAAAACTTATTAGTGATGAAGCCATCTCTACATTAAAGGAAGAATTACTTTCTATTGCTGAAGTCATTACTCCTAATATTCCAGAAACAGAAGTACTCACTGATATGGAAGTCAAGACTGTAGAAGATATGGAAATAGCAGCTAAGAAGATTTATGACACATATCATTGTGCTGTATTAGTTAAAGGTGGACATCAATTAAATGATGCCAATGACTACCTATACAATGGTGAAAAGGGTACTTGGTTTAAAGGACATAGAATAGACAACAGTAATACACATGGTACAGGATGCACTTTATCAAGTGCGATTGCATCCAACTTGGCTAAAGGCTATACACTAGAAGAATCAGTTAGACATGCTAAAGCATATCTTTCTGGTGCAATAGGTGCCATGTTAGATTTAGGTCAGGGAAGTGGTCCTATGGATCATGGCTATAATATCTAAAAGTACACAATAATTCCATAACTGCCTGGTATAATCTCTTTTAAGAGGTTAAGGGCATGAAAGAATTCAAAGCGTGGTTTATACTCATATTATTTATTTTGCTTCTTCGAGTTATATATCTATTACTTGAAGGTGGGCATATCTTATGAATATCCTCTAGACATATGATCTGGAGGATATTTTTTATTTAACTTAAAAACTTGCATATTAACATTCGCAAAGTTAAAATGAAATAAATTAAGTTAAAAGGAGCCTATACAATGATTGATAATATATTTGGCCTATCTATAAGATATGAACCTTGGGATAAGAAAAGCATATTACCTCTCTATATTGTGAGTAATTATCAATTCTATACAGCTTATATAGAAAATATACGTTGTATTGTGATTATACCGATAGAAGAACTGCCAACACTTCCATCACTCAAAAAACAAATACAAAAAATTCGAGTAATTGATGATGTTCCTGTCGTATTATATAGTAAGACAATATCATTTTATAGAAGAAAGAGTCTTCTTGAGAATCACATTCCTTTCATAACAGATAAACAAACTTTTCTTCCTTTTATTGGTACATTACTTGTAGATGAAAAGGAACCAGAAAAGATTAAAGACAAGTTTGTCTATTCAACACAGTTATTATTTCTTGCTTATATGTATAATCATGAGAAGAAGGTATATGTATCAGATCTGTCAAGGAGCCTTCCATTTTCCGCAATGACCCTGTCTAGGGCAGTTAAACAATTAGAAATGACAGATTTATTTTTAGTATATAAGGATGGTGTGAATAAGGTAATAGAATCTAAATATTTTCATAAAGAATTGTTTGAGCATATTCAACACTATCTCTTAACACCAGTACGTCAAGTAGGATATATGAATCAGTCTTTGGTTACAGATTATATGGTTCTTGCAGGAGAGACCGCATTATCAGAAATGAGTATGTTGAATCCAAGCCGTTTAAGAACATATGCAGTATATGAAAAGGACTTTGATAAGACGCATCTTATTGATGAACTGATAGACCCAGATGTACAGGTGAAAGTAGAGATATGGGCTTATGATCCACAATTATTTACTCATACAAATATCGCAGATACTCTTTCTATAGTATTGTCTTTGAAAGAAAATAAAGATGAAAGAATTGAAGAAGTCTTAGAAGACATACTAGAAAAGGAGCTGACAGATTAATGGTCAATGGAATTGCTAAGTTTAAAGAGTACTTTAAAGGATTTGAAAATCAATATGTTATTATTGGTGGCACGGCTTGCGATATTATTATGGAAAATGAAGAACTTCCATTTCGAGCTACCAAGGATATAGATATTGTATTAATTGTTGAGTCTATAACAGCAGAATTTGGCAGGAGATTTTGGGAGTATATTAAAGAAGCTAAGTATTCACATTTAAATAAAAGTACAGGTAAAGCACAGTTTTACAGATTTAGTTGTCCTAAGAGTAAGCAATACCCATATATGATAGAAATATTTTCAAGAAATCCTGATTATATGATTTTAGATAATGATTCAATTCTTACACCTTTACCAATTGATGAAGAGGTTTCAAGTTTATCTGCTATTCTTTTGAATAAAGATTATTATGAATTACTGAAAGGTGGACAGTTAATTATTGATGGCGTACCAGTTCTTAGCCCGCTATGTTTAATTGTATTTAAGGCTAAAGCATGGTTGGATTTGACAGAACGAAGGTTATGTGGTGAACATATTGATAGTAAGAATATTAAGAAACACAAGAATGATGTATTTCGATTGGCTCAATTGGTCTCGCCTAATACAAGAATGATACTTAGTGATGAAATCAAGAAAGATATGGAGACGTTTTTATCAGTGATGGTAGATGAAAATGTAGATTTAAAAGCTATTGGTGTACAATCAACAAATAAGGATGAATTAATTTCTCTTTTACATCAGTGCTATGGTTTAAGAAAATAAGTGTAAAAAACCCCCTATAGAAGAATTACACCTTCTATAGGGGTTTATATTATTTATTAAGTTTTTTCTGGTATTCTTTTAAGTCTTCTATGACGTTCTCTATTGTATCATATACCCAGCCAATCATTTCATCAGGAATATGCTGACTATAAAGTCCAGATAAATCCCTATGGAACTGGTTATGAACCTCTAATGCCTGATATCCTTTATCAGTAATACGTAGATATGTGACACGATGATCCGCAGAAGAACGTTCTCTTGTAAGAAAACCTTTATTCACAATAGTCTTTACATTAGTAGTTAATGTTCCTACAGTTACCTTTAATGTCTTTGCGACATTTGTCATAGTAGGAAACTGCTGCTTACTTACAGCCTCTATAATATGCATTTCATTCATTGATAATTCAGGAAAAGGACTATATTTAATATAATCTTCCTGTACTTTAATGGCGAGTTTAAAAACTGTATTAATAGAATCCATTAAATTATTCTTTTTCGCGTCCATAATTCCACTCCTTGAATCTATTCTACAATTTTATCACATATTTGAGAAGACTAATTATATACGACCTAATGATAATTCATTTAAAAGAATCGTATGCTTTTTCTTGTTTTCATCCTCTATCACAAGATGACAATTCTCATCGAGATATAAGAATTTCACTAAACCATATTCTTTATAAGGAATTGTCTTACCTCTTAAATAAGAATGACGATTCATGCCATCTAATAAAGATGCAAAAGGCATATGAAGCATATTCTTAAATGTATCAATAATATTCAACATCAGCTTTTCTTTATCAATAGGATGATTTATCACATCAGATAGAGAATAGTAAGAACCCTTACTAATATTTAACCCTGTCCCAATAATAATACCCTGTAAAGTATTCTCATAAATCGTTTCTACAAGAATACCTGCAATCTTCTGATTATTTACATATATATCATTGGGCCACTTAATGAATGCATTGATCTGTTTCATTCTTAGAACTGTCACAATCGCATAAGCCATAATAGCAGACACCTTTAAAGGATCCACGTTCTGTTTCATATAATAACTAAAGAGAAGCTGTTCATTCTTATCTGCCTCCCAGATATGATTAGAACGTCCTCGACCATGAGTTTGATAATGTGCACGGACAATTGTATCATTATCTAATTCCTGATAATGATCATGAATATACGTATTAGTAGAATCAATTTCTTCAAATTCTATATATTTCATTAGTCACCAATCGCAAAAGTGAGTTCAGCCTGTACAACAGTTTTACCATTGACTGTTGCTTTTGCTTCACCAATACCAATCTTACCTCTCATTCTTGTGAGTGTGCATTCTAATTCCATCACATCTCCAGGAATGACCTGACCTTTAAATTTACATTTATTGATTCCTGCAAAGAAGACAATCTTACCTTGATGTTCTTCCTGGCTTAATATCGCAATACATCCAGTCTGTGCTAAAGCTTCTACAATCAATACACCTGGCATCACATGATGCTCAGGGAAATGCCCCATAAACTGCATTTCATTCACGCTGACACACTTAATGCCTTTCGCGTATTCTCCTGGCTTATAATCAGTAATACGATCTACAAGCGCAAATGGATAACGATGAGGATTAATTTTCGCAATTTCATTACTATTTAGTTCCATTGTCATACTCCTTGAATATAATACTTGCATTATGTCCACCAAAACCTAATGAATTACTCATCACATAATGAAGATCTTTCTTAACACCAATATTTGGTACTACATTTAAATCACATTCTTCATCCTTTACCTGATAATTTAAAGTAGGAGGAATAAAGTCATGCTTTAAGGCTAATACTGATAGTACTGCTTCAATACCCCCTGCAGCTCCTAAACAATGTCCTGTATGACCTTTAGTAGAACTTACTGCAAGCTTGTATGCATGTTCCTTAAATACTGATTTAATCGCTTCAGTTTCACATAAATCATTTAAATGAGTAGAAGTACCATGTGCATTAATATAATCGATCACATCATAACTGATACCTGCATCATCCAATGCATTCTGCATTGCATAGGCACCACCTTCACCATTAGGAAGTGGGGCAGTAATATGATGGGCATCACAGCTTACACCATAACCAGTCATTTCACCATAAATATGTGCGCCTCTTTTTAAGGCATGTTCTAATTCTTCAAGAATAAGAATACCTGCTCCTTCACCCATGACAAATCCATTTCTTTCTTTATCAAAAGGAATAGAAGCACGGTTAGGATCAGTGGCATCACTTAAAGCCTTCATAGAAGTAAATCCACCAATACCTAAAGGAGTTACTGAAGCTTCACATCCACCCGCAATCATGACATCTTGATAACCATCACGAATATTTCTAAATGCATCACCAATCGCATTTGTACCACCTGCACAGGCAGTCACTGGGCAGGTACATAATCCCTGTGCATGATAAGCAATCGCAATATGACCCGCTGCTAAGTTAGAAATAGTCATAGGGATAAAGAAAGGAGATACTCTATCAAAACCTCTCTTTTCTGCTGTCTGATAGTTCTTTTCAATAGAACCTAAACCACCAATACCACTTGATACAATCACTCCAAAACGATGAGAATCAATGTTGTTGATATCAAGTTCACTATCAAGCATCGCTTCTTTAGCTGCAATCATACCCATCTGAATAAAGCGGTCCATCTTCTTCGCTTCTTTCTTATCAATATACTTTGTGACATCAAAGTCTTTGACTTCACCAGCAAGAGTGACCTTCATATCTTTTGTATCAAACAAAGAAATAGGCGCAATACCACATTTTCCTTCTTCAATAGACTTCCATGTTTCTTCTACATTATGTCCAATAGGATTAATTGTTCCTATACCTGTAACTACTACTCTACGTTTTGTCATAAGCTCCTCCTTACATAGCCATTCCACCATCTACATGAATGGTCTGTCCTGTAATATACTTTGCATCATCACTTGCTAGGAATGCGATTGTCTTTGCAACATCTTCTACATGTCCAAGTGTTCCTAAAGGAATAGATGCCTTTAAACTTTCCTTTACATCATCGCTTAATACTTCTGTCATATCAGTTTCAATAAATCCAGGAGCTACTGCATTCACAGTGACACCTCTAGGACCTAATTCTCTTGCTAGAGACATTGTCATACCAATGACACCTGCTTTACTTGCTGCATAGTTAACCTGTCCGGCATTACCAATCACACCTACGACAGAAGATAAAGAAATAATATGACCAGACTTCTGTTTCATCATTAAACGGCTTGCCTGCTTCATACATAAATAAGTTCCCTTAAGATTTGTATTAATAACGGCATCAAAGTCTTCAGTTTTCATTCTTAAAATTAACTGGTCTCTTGTAATACCTGCATTATTCACAAGAATATCAAGATGTCCAAAATACTTCTTGATACTCTTGAAGATGTTTTCTACATCTTCTTCATGAGAAATATCACCTTCAACACATAATACATCTCTACCAAGATCTTTAAGTTCTTTTACTAATTCTTCAGCTAATACTTTATTCTTTTCACTTGCACGATAATTTAACGCAATATCTGCGCCTTGAGTTGCAAGTTCCATCACTGTCGCACGTCCAATACCTTTTAACCCTCCAGTGACAAGGGCTACTTTATTACTTAGTTTCATTTAATGCCTCCACACACTTCTGTAAAGAAGCCATATCTTCTACCTGATATGTTTTGATTTTTCTATCAATCTTACGGACAAAACCGCTTAATACTTTACCAGGTCCAATCTCTATAATTGTATCCACACCATTATTAATCATAGTACGAATACTATCTTCAAAATATACAGGACTCATGACTTGTTTCTCTAACATTTCCTGAACACTGCAATCTTCTAATACCTTACCAGTACAATTGAAAATCACTGGGACATTCATTTCATGGAATGTAATATCTTTAAATACTTCATGAAGTCTTGTACTTGCATCCTTTAATAATCTTGTATGGAAAGGACCACTTGTATTTAAAGGTACAGCTCTTCTTGCACCATGATCCAATGCTTTCTGACCTGCTTCTTCTACTGCTTTCTTTTCTCCTGCAATAACTAACTGTCCAGGACAGTTATAGTTCGCAATAGAAACATACCCATCACAGCCAACACATATATCAAGTAATGGCTCACGTTCAAGTCCAAGAATAGCCATCATGGCACTCTCAACACCTTCAGCGGCTTTTTCCATTGCGAGACCTCTTTCTCTTACAACCTGGATTGCTGTTTTGGGATCAAATACACCTGCTGCACTTAAAGCACTGTATTCACCTAAAGATAAACCACATACATAATCAGGTGTAATCCCATTCTTCTTTAAAAGAAGAGTTGCCATATTCGCAACTGCTACCATTGCAGGCTGAGTAAAACGAGTTGTACTAATAGTCTTTTCATCACTATTAAACATGATATCCTTTAAATCAAAATCTAACTTTACATTATCTAATAAGTTCTTACAGTCTTCATCATTTTCATAAAAAGACTGTCCCATACCTACATATTGTGTTCCTTGTCCTGCATAGATAAAACCGAGTTTCATACAATACCCTCCATTAATTCATCAATCAGATCACTTACATGTACAAGCTTGTCAATGCGATATCCGTTTGTGCCAGTAAATACAAGACCATTCTCACAATCACCATTCACCGCATTAATTAAAGCCTGAGTAATACAATAAGGAATAGACTTCATATCACAGCTCGCAATACATCTAAAACATCTCTTAATAGGATGTGTCTTTTCCATAAAAGGTGTCATAAAAGCACGTCCTGGCATACCAACAGGAGACTGTACAATCTTGATATCTTCCTTCTTGCCATTAATAAAATAATTCTTATACTCCATTGAAGCATCACATTCATAAGTACCAATAAAACGTGTACCCATCTGAACACCATCCGCACCAGCTTCTAACATCTCTTTAATATCTTCATTAGTATAGATGCCTCCAGCTACAAAGACTGGAATAGAATGATTAAATAGCTCTTCAAAGCTTTTTGCAACTTCTTTAACATCCTTCAAGATATTCTTTAGAGAAGCACATGTATTCTCTAATAGTTCTTTCTTCTTAAATCCAAGATGTCCACCTGCTTTATATCCTTCAATCACAATAAAGTCAGCTGTACGATCATACTGACGTTTCCACTTGTTTAATATCAAACGTGCTGCCTTACCAGAAGATACAATAGGGGCAATCGCTGTTTTTTCATCCACGTATTCAGGAAGCTTTAATGGTAAACCAGCTCCAGAAATAATCGCATCTACGCCACTTTTTACAGCTTGTCTCACATGCTGTTCATAATCACTTAAGGCAACCATGACATTGACTGCAACCATACCGTTATTATTTGAAATCTCTTTAGCACGTTTGATTTCTTCATCAATCGCTTCTAGATTCGCTTTCTTTGTATCTTTAAGAAAAGAAGGCTTCTTAAAACCAATCTGAGCTGTAGAAATAACACCCATAGCTCCTTTTTTAGCTACATTTCCAGCTAAAGAACTTAAGGAAACACCAACACCCATTCCTCCCTGAATTAAAGGGAGAGATAAAGAATGTGATCCTATTTTCATAGATGAACCTCCATCACACGCTTCTTTTCTTCTTCATATTCTTTAAATAAACCTTCAATGATGTCTTTAAGACTTCTTTCTTCATGCACCATGCCAGCTACCTGACCACTCATTAAAGAACCGGTTTCTACATCACCTTCAAATACAGCACGTTTTAAAGAACCTAATGTATACTTTTCTAGTTCCATCATTTCGGCTCCTTCTTTTTCTTTCTTAATATAAGTACGTGCCATCTTATTCTTTAAGATACGTACAGGAGTTCCAGCAATACGTCCAGTTACTGTTGTATCAGTATCTTTTGCCTTAATAATCGCATTCTTATAGTTCTGGTGAATAGGACATTCTGTACTTGCAAGAAGAATAGTACCAACCTGTACACCATCAGCACCAAGTGCAACCGCTGCAAGAAGCTGTTTACCACTCGCAACCCCACCTGCAACAATCACAGGAATATTCACTGCAGCCTTTACCTGTGGTGCTAAAGCCATAGTAGTCAATTCTCCCACATGACCACCTGATTCAGTGCCTTCCGCAATAACGGCATCCACACCTGCTTTTTCCATACGTTTTGCAAGGGCAACACTAGGGACTACAGGCATCACAATAATACCTGCTTCCTTCCATTTCTTAATATAAATACCTGGATTACCAGCACCTGTTGTAACAACAGGAACCTTTTCTTCCACCAAAATATCAGCCATTTCTCCTGCTTGAGGATGCAATAACATCAAATTAACACCAAAAGGTTTATCAGTAAGTTTCTTTGCTTCACGGATATTTTCTCTTAACATCTCAGGAGACATACCACCGCCTGCAATAAGTCCTAAACCACCTGCATTAGATACAGCTGCCGCAAAAGCACCTGTCGCAATATTAGCCATACCACCCTGAATAAGAGGGTATTTAATCTTTAATGTTTCATTTAACCACATAGTCTTCTCCTTACCACTCTATCAGATTGGCACCATAAGTCAGTCCTGCACCAAAACCAACACAGAGTATCTTCATACCTCTTTTTAATAACTTCTTTTCATTCATCTCTCCAAGTACAAGAGGAATACTTGCAGCAGATGTATTACCATATTCATCGACATTCAGATAAAACTTATCCGATGTTATTTTCATTTTCTTATAGACATGACGAATAATTCTTTCATTCGCCTGATGCACCACAAAGTAATCAATATCATCTTTAGTAAGTGATGCCTTTTCTAATACTTTCTCTATACACATAGGAAGAACTCTTGTCGCAAACTTAAATACTTCTTTACCTTCCATATGTAAATAATCATTTTTTAAACCATAAAGCACTTCTTTATTGCCTTCTGATCCTTGATAATCACAAAATAACTTATTTTCTTTCTCTACGACAACAGCACCAGCCCCATCACCAAACAAGATGCATGTTGTACGATCTTTCCAGTCAATGAGATTTGAAAGCTGTTCAGCACCAATAATTAAGGCATAACGCTTATCACTTGTATAAAGTAATGAACGTGCCACTGATAATGCATAGACAAACCCACTACATGCCCCGTTTAAATCAAACGCAAATACATCATTATTTAAACCTAAACGTTCCTGTAAGAGACAGGCAATAGAAGGGGTATTATAGGGAGAAGACATTGTTGCCACAATAATGATTCCAATATCTTCTTTGTTGATGTTGTTTAATGCCTTTAAAGATGCCTTATAAGCCATATCTATAAGTGTTTCATCTTTACATATATGACGTTTCTTAATACCAGTACGGGGATAAATCCATTCATCACTCGTATCAACTATCTTTGATAGATCATCATTAGTCAGTACATTCTCAGGTACATAATATCCTGTATCGATGACAGAAATACCTTTATCCATTCTTCCATTCTCCAATTTTACGATATCTGTTATATCTCTTACGTATTAAAGTATTTACATCCATTGGGACGAGAATATCTAACTGCTCTCTAATCACCTTACGTATATTTCTATAGACAGCGACAGGATTTGTAGTCATACCACCTAGAGGTTCCTTGATGATTTCATCAATAATCCCATAATGATATAAATCTTCGGCTGTCATCTTCATGACTTCACATGCTTCTTCAATACGTTCTCCCTTCACATCTTTCCAAAGAATAGATGCAAAACCTTCAGGAGATAAAACAGAATAAACCGCATTTTCTAACATGGCTAAGTGATCACCAATACTTAGGGCTAAAGCACCACCGCTTCCCCCTTCGCCAGTAATAATCACAATAATAGGAACCTTTAAATCACTCATCATCATCAGACTCTGACCAATTGCTTCACCAATACCATTCTCTTCAGAACTAATACCAGGATAAGCACCTGGTGTATCAATAAAAGTAATAATAGGACGATGGAACTTCTCTGCCTGTTTCATTAAACGCATTCCTTTACGATACCCTTCAGGACTTGCCATACCAAACTGACACTTTAAATTTTCATCAATACTTCTTCCTTTTTGATGTCCAATAATTGTGACTGGCATGTTATTAAACATTCCAATACCACCGACAATTGCCTGATCATCCTTGAAATAACGATCACCACGCATTTCTACAAACTCATCAAATACATGATCAATAAACTCATGTATATGAGAACGTTCAGGCTTTCTTGCAAGATAAACACGATCATATGCACAAAGATGTGAATATGTCTCTTTCTTATAATCATTGATTGTTTCTTCAATCTTACTGGAATCTATTTCTCTATCATTCTTAATGACTGCAAGCTTCTTTTCTAGCTCCGCAATCTTTTCTTCCTTTTCCTTTAAAGACATATAACCCTCCTTATGCATGCATACGTAATAATAAAGCCAATGTGTCACGCATCTTCTCACGTTCCACAATCATATCTACAAAGCCATGATCCTCTAAGAATTCAGCACGCTGGAATCCAGCAGGTAGCTTTGTCTTCATAGTACTTTCAATAACTCTAGGTCCTGCAAAACCGACTAAAGCTTCTGGTTCTGCAATATTAATATCACCAAGCATTGCGAATGATGCAGTGACACCACCTGTTGTAGGGTGTGTTAAATAAGAGATATAAAGAAGTCCAGCATCTAAATGACGTTTTAATGCAGCACATGTCTTACCCATCTGCATTAAAGAGAAGATGCCTTCCTGCATTCTTGCACCACCACTTGATGTAAAAATAATCAAAGGTAATTTCTTTCTTGTTGCCATTTCAATTGCACGTGTAATCTTTTCACCAGCCACACTACCCATAGAAGCCATCATAAAACGATGATCCATCACAACGACAATCGTGCGCATATGATCAATACGACCACCTGCGACAACAACACCATCATGTAATCCTGTCTTATATTCATA
This sequence comes from Catenibacterium sp. CAG:290, assembly GCF_000437715.1. Taxonomy (NCBI): domain Bacteria; kingdom Bacillati; phylum Bacillota; class Erysipelotrichia; order Erysipelotrichales; family Coprobacillaceae; genus Catenibacterium; species Catenibacterium sp. CAG:290. The sequence goes on along the minus strand of NZ_FR898802.1, from coordinate 13,731 downwards.
CTTCTCAAGTTTTTCTTCATAACCAGGGAATCCTAATGGGTTTCCTGATTTCATAGAAGTGTAGTATTCTTTATACTTGCCATGATCAAATAACGCGTCTAAACGTGCATAAGCATCAATAAAGAGGTGATGACCACACTGTGGACATACCTGTAAATGATTCTTTAAATCAAGTGTACGAATTGTACTATTACAATTAGGACATGCCTGATATAATCCATCAGGCACTTCCTGTTTCTTGACTTTGTTGTCTTTATTTAAATAACTACGAAAGTCCTGTAATTGTTGTTTTCTTTTCTTCCAGATACTATCCATTTTCACTCACCATCTCATCTAAATGTGTTTCAATAAAGCCTGTATTAAAATGTCCTTTAATATAATCAGGCTGATGTAGGATATAGAACTGTAATGTCTGGTTAGTTGTAATACCTTCAATCACAAGTTCACTTAAAGCGCGTCTCATACGCTTAATTGCTTCTAGTCGAGTAGGGGCATGGACAATCACTTTTGCGACCATTGAATCATATTGAGTAGGGAGTGTATAACCTGTATATAACATCGTATCCACTCTTACACCTGGCCCTCCAGGTAAATGCATGAAGTTCACCTGACCAGGACATGGTCTAAAGTTATGGAAGGGATCTTCCGCATTAATACGACATTCAATAGAATGACCCTGTAAAGTAATATCTTCCTGTTTAAAGCTTAAAGGTAAACCTGATGCAATACGAATCTGCTGCTTAATGAGATCAATACCAGTGACCATTTCAGTAATAGGATGTTCTACCTGAATACGCGTATTCATCTCAATAAAGTAATAGTTGTTGTGTTCATCTAAAACAAACTCAACAGTCCCGGCATTGGTATAACCAGCACCCTGTGCCGCTTTGACTGCAGATTCACCCATTTTTAAACGTAAAGATGCATCAAGTACCTTACATGGTGCTTCTTCTATCATTTTCTGATTACGTCTTTGAATAGAACAGTCTCTCTCACCTAAATGAATCACATTGCCATGCTCATCCGCTAAAATCTGGAACTCAATATGCTTAGGATTCAATACAAGCTTCTCTACATACATATCATCATCCCCAAAGCATGCTTTGGCTTCTGCCTTGGCAGTCATAAAGGCATTCTCTAGTTCATCTTCACTAAAGGCCTTACGCATACCACGTCCTCCACCACCAGCACTTGCTTTAATAAGCACAGGATAACCAATCTCATTGACAACTTCTTTTAATTCTTCATATGTATTGACTGAACCATTAGATCCTGGAACGACAGGAACACCTGCTTCAATCATCATTTCTCTTGCCTTGGACTTATTACCTAACGCATCAATAACATCTCCCTTAGGACCAATAAACTTCAGTCCACAGGTTTCTACAAGTCTTGCAAAATCACTATTTTCAGATAAAAAACCAAAACCTGGATGAATCGCCTGACATCCTGTCTCAACAGCTGCAGTAATAATCGCTTCCTTATTTAAATAACTATCAGCACTCTTGGGACCACCCACACATACTGCTTCGTCCGCTAACTGTACATGTAATGCATTCTGATCAGCCGTAGAATAAATGGCTACCGTTAAAATATCCATCTCTTTACATGCACGAATAATACGAACAGCGATTTCTCCACGATTCGCAATTAAAATCTTCTTAAACATACTATTCCTCGATGATCATTAAAGTCTGATCAAAGCTGACTAAATCTTCATCCTTCACTAATAGAGAACGGACAGTACCATCTACAGGTGCTTTAATTTCATTCATGACCTTCATGGCTTCAATAATACATAATGTCTGTCCCTTAGTGACTTTTGACCCTTCCTTGACAAAAGGCTGATCATCTGGGGAAGGTGAAGAATAATAAACTCCTACAAGAGGGGCCTTTACTTCTGTACCACTAATAACTGGTTTTTCTTCCTTTAATTCTTGTACAACAACAGGCGCACTTTCACTAGATACAGTGACAGGTGCAGTTACCTGCACCTGTTGACTCTTTTCAAGTTCAAGTTTCACGCCTTCCATTTCAATTTTCATCTTATCGATATCAGCTTGTTCAAAAGCTTCCATCAACTCTCTGACTAAATCCATAGAAAACCTTCTTTCTTTGAAATTCAAACTATTTATTTAAAAAATTAAGCATTTGCTTCTAAGTAATCAACAATGTCCTTTACAGTAGCCATCTTGTTGGCTTCTTCATCAGGAATCTGTACATCGAATTCATCTTCTACAGCCATAATTAATTCAACGGCGTCCAATGAATCTGCATCAAGATCATCCTTTAAAGATGCTTCTAATGTCACCTGTTCTTCATCACAGCTAAGTGAATCTACAATAATATCTTTTACCTTATCAAATGTTGTCATGTTTATATCCTCCTTATGACAATACTGTCTTTTTTAATACAATCTTTTCTAATTTAAATGCGATCATGCAGCTGACTGCAATCTTTAGTGCATCACCAAGTAAGAATGGTAATACACAAGTCATTAATGTACTTAGAAGTGATGCTTTCATTGTATACATGAAGTAAATGCTTCCAAGTCCATAAGTAATAGCTGTTCCAATAATCATGGCAAGAATATGGCCCTGAACTGAACGGTTATGAGTAATAATAGTACTCATAACTAATGCCATAATAGGAAAACTGAATAAGAAGCCTCCTGTTGGACCTATAAGAGCACCCATACCACTACTAAAATTACTAAATACTGGAAGACCAATAGCTCCCATAATCAAATAACAAAGCACTGTATAGAATGCATGGTTTGGTGTCATAAGACACGCAATGAGATAGATGGCCAGGGTTTGCAATGTGATAGGAACAGCTGTCGGCAATGCCACAGAAATCTGTGATAAACAGATCAGTACTCCTAACATCAATGCGTCTCTGACTAGATTTGAAACATTAGATTTCATATCATTCTCCTTTTCACTACTTGGAATATCAAACTATTCCTTGACTTGCATTATAGACCTTTGATTTTAAAAATCAAATAAATTAGCAATAAATATGACAAAATAGCCATAATTGTACAACAAATATACTAATTTGAAATTAAAACTAATAGAACAAGCACTTACATTTTAGTTAAATATGTTGATAAATGGCATAAAAAAGAGAATAATAGAGTCAGGAAAGTGAGGGATATATATGAAAAAGATCACAATGTTTTATTTAGAAGAGTGTCCATTTTGTCAGAAGGCAAAAAAAGCGATGGAAGAATTGATGGCAGAAAATCCTGCATATCAGTCATTGGATATAGAAAAAATTGAAGAAAGTGAAAATGTCGCTTTAGCTGAAAATTATGATTATTATGCAGTTCCTTCTTTATTTATTGGAAAAGAGAAGTGCTTCGAATGTACAATCCAGGATGATTTTGATTCAATCAAGGCAAACTTCAAACGTGTATTTGATGAGGCTTTAAAATAATGGGGCATTTCTATTTTACACGCCATGGTCAGACTATCTGGAATGTAGAAAATAAGATCTGTGGGGCAACGGATATTGAATTAACGGAATTAGGACATAAGCAGGCTATAGAACTTGGTCATTATATTAAGGAACATCATATCCATATAGATCAAATTCTCTATTCACCACTTAGTCGTGCAAAGGATACTGCCTTACATATATCTGAAGTAACAGGTATACCAGCAAGAGAAGAATTAAGACTTAAGGAACAGAACTTTGGGAAATATGAATCTACACCTAGAGATGGAGAAGAATTCAAACAGGCAAAGACATGTTTTGTGAACTCTTTTGAAGGAGGAGAAACAATGTTGCATCTTGCTCATCGTATCTATAGTTTATTAGATGATGTGAAGAAGGATGATCAGCATGTTTATCTTTTAGTTGCTCATAATGGTATTTCTCGTATTATTGAATCTTATTTTCGTGATATGACTAATGATGAATTTTCTGCCTTTGGTATAAAAAACTGCGAATTAAAGAAGTATGAGTATTAAGAAGTACAACAAATACTTCTTTTTTTTTGATTGAATATGTGACCGATATCACTATAATAAGAAAGAGATGGAGGAATAATAGAATGAGACCAAAAATACACTTTACAGCACCTAGAAACTGGATCAATGATCCAAATGGGCTAACTTATTTTAATGGAGAATATCATATCTTCTACCAGCATTTCCCATATGATACATCATGGGGCACAATGCATTGGGGACATGCAGTTACTAAGGATTTCCAGACATTTAAGCATCTCCCAATCGCTTTATATCCTTCTAAGGATTATGACAGAAACGGAATCTTCTCAGGTTCCGCATTAAACTACAATGGCAAAATGTACCTTTATTACACAGCCATCAAGTATCGTATTGAAAATCCTGAATATATCCATAAACCACTTATTAAGGATGACTTAATTGCATCACAGGCATTACTTATTAGTGATGATGGATATCACTTTAATAATAAAGACGCAAAATATAAGGTTGTCGATGTGATTACTGATCCTTCTTTAGGACATGATCAGCATACAAGAGATCCTAAAGTCTGGTTAGGCAAGAATGGACATGTTTATATGATTCTAGGAAGTAAGATTCCTCATGGTGATGATTTTGATGGTGAAGTATTATTCTATGAAAGTGAAGATGGTATGACATTTACTTATAAGAATAGATTTATCGATTCTTCAATTGGGAATATGTGGGAATGTCCAGATCTATTTGAATGTGATGGACAGTACTTCTTGGTTTTCTCACTTGAAAACTTAGATGGTTATCCACGTCCTAATAGTAATGCAGTTATTATGCCAGTTAACTTTGATGAAGAAACATGTACAATGTCTAAGGCAGGAGACCTTATGTTTATTGACTATGGCTTTGATTTCTATGCCCCTCAGACATTCTTAGATGAAAACAATAAACGTACTATTCTCGGATGGATGAGAATGAAGGAAGTCTTAGAAGGTGAAGAATGGATTGGTTTATTCACAATGCCACGTCATCTTTCTTATAAAGACGGACATGTCTATCAGGATGTACATCCATTAATTAAGAATACATTTGTGCATACAACAGATACTATTGACTTTGATGCACCTTTCTTAATGAAAACAACACTTGAAGACAATGAAACAATCACATTAGGTGGTGTTAAGATTTCTTATGTTGATGATCAGCTAGTCGTAGATCGTACAGCTGTATCTGTGAATAATGATGAACTATACAATATTCATAAAACACCTGTATTAAATGGTCAGTGTGATTTAGAAATCTATTATGATGAAGGTGTTATCGAAATCTTTGTGAATAATGGTTATTATGTAGTGAGTCAGATTATCTATCATCTACAGGAAGAAGATACACATATCTCAGACTGCACAATCTATACAAGGTAAATCATTTGCATATTTCTCTTAAATTGTATATAGTTAGTATGTACCAACTAGGAGGTATACATATGATGAGAGATATACTTGTGACTTTGTGTTCACTTGGATTTGTATGTATCAGTCAAAAAGTGAAGACACAATTAAAATATTATGCATATAGAAATCAGAAGGGACATTAATCTCTTCTGATTTTTTTGATAGAATAGATACAAGGGAGGACTATATGATGAGAAAAGTATTATTTTTTGATATCGATGGTACATTGGCTATTCATGGACATATTCCAGAATCTAATCAGAAAGCGTTAGAAGCATTAAAAGAGAAGGGGTATGATACATTTGTTTGTACAGGACGTGCACCTTATTATGCAGAAAATCTTTTTGGAAAACTAGTTTCAGGTATTATTTCATGTAATGGGCGCTATATCAGTTATAAGAGTGAAAAACTTTATGGCGTTCCATTTACACAAGATGAAGTAGATATCCTTAAGCATAAGTTAGATAATTTAGAATGTGGAGGACTTTTTGTCTCTGATACATTCTCTACTCCTTATCATCTAGAAGGAGATGTACTCACACATGTAAAGAAAGAATATGGTGAAGAACATATTAAAGACGAAGAAGGTACTTATTACACATGTGACCTCTTCTATGACACGTTAGAAAAGAGAGATGCGATGATAGAAGCGTTTAAAGGAGAATGTGTGATTAATGATCATGGTGGTACTGGTTCCTGTGATACATCTACTCTTGTTTTTGATAAAGGACATGCAATCAAGTATATAATAGAACACTTCTCACTCACTAAAGAGGATGCCTATGCATTTGGTGATGGATATAATGATCAAGCTATGTTTAGAGAAGTAGGACAACGCATAGCGATGGGAAATGGTGTAGATGTCTTAAAAGAGAAAGCAACTTATATCACTGATACAGTGGATAATGAAGGAATCTATAAAGCTTTGAAACATTATGAGTTACTTTAATCTTGAAATATGGCATAATAATCCGAGGGAGGATCACTATGAAACAAAAAACTGATTTTCAAACATTTATATCTTACTTTAAACCACATCGTCGTCTATTTTTTCTAGACCTTGCATGTGCGTTAATGATTTCTTTAATTGATCTTGCTTTTCCATTTGTTTCTAGATGGTGTATGTATACATTACTACCAAATAGTATTTATAAGACATTCTGGATGGTTATGATTATTTTCTTATTGGCTTATTTAGTTCGTTCATTCTTTACTTATATAATTTGTTATTATGGGCATACGTTTGGTATTCTTGTAGAAGCAGATATGCGTAAAGACTTATTTGAACACATGCAGTCATTAAGCTATGGTTATTTTGATAATAATCGTATTGGACAATTAATGAGCCGTTTAACGACTGATTTATTTGATATCACAGAACTTGCACATCATGGACCAGAAGACTTATTCATCTCTACTGTGACTATTATTGGTTCTATTATTATCATGTTCACAATCGAATGGCGTTTAGCTTTAGTTATTGCGATTATGATACCTGTTTTCATACTTGTAGTATGGAAATCACGTCACTCTATGAGTGAAGCTTCAATTCGTGTTAAACAGAAGGTTGCAGTCATCAATACTGATATCGAATCTGGACTTACTGGTATGAAAACAGCCAAGGCCTTTGCGAATGAAACAATTGAACAACAGAAGTTCAATACATCCAATGATACATATAAAACATCTAAGAAACAATTCCATAAAGCTATGGGTCGCTTTAATGCGATTATGGAATTCTTTATGTGTACATTATCACTGATCGTTATTGCAGTAGGTGGAGCTCTTATTATGCAGGGTAAGATGGATACTATCGATCTCATTACCTTTAGCTTATATGTTTCTACATTTGTGAATCCAGTACGTAAGTTATCTAACTTTGCGGAATTATTTGCGAATGGGACTGCAGGTCTCCATCGTTTTGTAGAACTACTTAACACAAAACCTCAATTAGAAGATCGTCCTGATGCAAAAGAACTTACAAATGTATCTGGACAGATTGATATTGATCATGTCAGCTTTGCGTATGAAGAAGATAGAAATATCTTAACAGATATTGATTTACATATTCATCCAGGTGAAACACTTGCGTTAGTAGGATCTTCAGGAGGAGGTAAAACTACTTTATCTCAGTTGATTCCTAGATTCTATGATGTCACAAAAGGGGCTATCTTAGTAGATGGTCATGATGTCAGAGATGTGACTCAAACATCATTACACAACAACATTGGTGTTGTTTCTCAGGACGTCTTCTTATTTGCGGATAGTATTGCGGAAAATATCCGTTATGGTAAATTAGATGCGACAATGGAAGATATCATTGAAGCAGCTAAACTCGCAGAAATCTATGATGATATCATGGAAATGCCTGATGGCTTTGAAACCAATGTAGGAGAACGTGGTGTATTATTATCTGGAGGACAGAAACAGCGTATTTCTATCGCAAGAATATTCTTAAAGAATCCACCAGTGCTTATTCTAGATGAAGCCACAAGTGCATTAGATAGTGTCACTGAAGCTAAGATTCAGGAAACATTTGATAAGTTATCACAGGGACGTACTACTATTGTGATTGCGCATCGTTTATCTACAGTCAAGAATGCAGATCGAATTGCGGTTATTGATGAAGGAAGAATCATTGAACTAGGAACGCATCATGAATTATTAGAAAATAATGGTGCTTATGCGCAACTTGTACATACACAGGAATTAATGAAATAAGAAAACGACCTCGCGGTCGTTTTTTAAATAAAGTAATAAATTGTATTTATCACTCCTGCAAGGAGCATAACAAGAATAGGATCCCACTTATACTTAGTAAGTAATATAACACATATACCAAATATCACTACAAGATGGATCTTAAATGTATTGAAGCTTTCACCAAAGAATGCAGTGGTAAGAATAGAGACACCTGCAGTCGCAATTAATGCGACAACGGCTGGTCTTAACATCTTTAAGACACTCTGTAATTTATCCATATGTCGATATTTGAGATAGAAATAACTGATAATACCTACAATAATACATGAAGGTAATACACAGCCAATAGTGGAACATATTGCGCCAGGAATACCAGCAATCTTGATACCGACAAAAGTTGCTGAATTGACAGCAATAGGGCCAGGTGTCATCTGTGAAATAGATATAAGATCAGTGAATTCAGAGACAGATAACCAATGATGGGCTGTAATCACCTGCTGCTTAATAAGCGGCATAGCTGCATAACCACCACCAAAACTAAATGCACCCACCTGCAAGAAACTTAAGAATAATTGTAGATAGATCATGACTGTCCCCCTTTCATAGAATATAGTAATCCAATCATGATACAAACAATAATGACTATCATGACGTTGATATTAAATATATAGTTAGCGACAAAAGCACCTATCATAATAACAGGATAAAGCATGTTTTTCTCTTTTAACAGCCCACTGCCCATTTCGAAGCATACAGATGCAATAACTGCGCCTACTCCTGCCTGCATCCCTTCTAACATAAGAGATACAATCAGATTAGTCTTAAATATTTCATAAAAGACAGAAATAATCGATATGATCACAAAAGGAGGAATAATAGTAGCGAGTACTGAGATGAATATTCCTAGCAGTCCAGCCATCTTATATCCAACTACAATAGCACCATTGACCGCAATAGGTCCTGGTGCACTTTGCGCAATAGCGACTAAATCTAACATCTCATCTTCATCAATCCAATGATAATTATCGACAAACTTCTTTCTCATTAAAGAGACGATGACATATCCACCTCCAAAAGTAAAAGCACTTAAGTAGAGAGTAGAAAAGAATAGCTTCACTAATTTATTCTTCAAAGTATTCACCTTCCTATGTTCTGTATTATACATTTTAGGCATGAAAAAAACCAGTTATCAACTGGTTTAACATTCACACCCTACAAGTAGTCCACCTATTTCAGCATAATAAGTACATAGACCACCCATTGGATATACAATAATATCTGCATGTGGATATAGTTCTAAAATCTTATCTCTGACACTATGTGCAAGTTTTAAATTATCTGCATGTGAGATACGTACCTTACCACCATGGTATCCAGCATTTTCAAGATGTTCAATCATTGATTTCACTACCTTCTTTTCACCACGACATTTACTGATCTGCTGGATAGTACCTTCTTCACTGGCTGTTGCGAAAATAGAAATATTTAATACACCAATCGCAGAAGCAACTGCTTTATTTACACGTCCATTCATCGCAAAGTTATGTAATGATTTTAATGCGAAGAATAATCTAGTATGTTTTAAGTAGTCCTGTCCTTTTTCTACAATTTCCTCAAATGTTAGATCTTCTTCAATCATTTCTTTTAATTTTTCAATAAGTAATCTCATTTCAGGTCCTGTAGATAAACTATCAAATACATGTACCTTTACATTTTCATTTTCTTCTTCATAAATACCTTTGGCTGTCATAGCAGAATTATAAGTGCCTGACATAGCACCAGTTAAAGTGACGACAAACACTTCATCATATCCTTCATAACAATCTAACCAAGACCCAACACTTGGACATGCAGTATGAGAAACACCTTTATACTTTGCAAGGTCTTCAGACATTAAATGTACATCTAGTTCCTGATTGTCTACATAGTGTTTATTATCAGTAGAAATAGTCATCGGTGCTACCGCAAAATCTACGCCATTTAATTCCCACATATCACAAGATGAGTCAGCCACAATTTTTCTTTTCATGCGAAAAACCTCCCTATTAATACTATTGTAGTTTAAATTGTGAAATGATACAATTTACAAAGAGAAAGTTTATGTAAATATTTGTTCAGAGGTGCAGTTTATGGACGTAAATAAGAAAACACAAAGAAATAGATTTACAAGAATGTGTATAGGAGAAGCGATTGTAGAACTTATGAAGAGAGATTCTCTAGATAAGATTACAGTAAGCCAGATTGCGAAAAAAGCAGGTATTTCACGTATGACTTATTATCATTATTATGATTCTAAAGTGAATGCGATAGAAGACTATCTACGTGAGATCATTATTCAATATTTGACAGAAAATAAAAAACGTCCTAAAGAAGAACGTTTCATGGAATATTCACATATCTTGTTTTCAATAGAATTCTTTGATCAGTATGCGACATTCTTTATTATCATGGAAAGACAAGGTCTTTATTCTGTATTAGTGAATGCAGTCAACCATTTCATGGTAGAACTCTATTCTGATCATAAAGATATGATTTATCGTGCGTATTACTATGCAGGTGCTTTACTCAATACATTTATTAATTGGGAAAAGACAGGAAAACTTGTTTCTGCACAGGATGTAGCCAAGATGATCAGTGAAAGTGCACCACAGATGCCTTAATAATGAGGCATCTTTTTTTTATGTCTTTTAATTTGTCTAGTGCAGCAAGAAGTATTTCATCCTTCTTTGCAAAATGGAAACGAATGAGATGTTTTACATCTTCTTTAAAGAAATTAGAACCAGGCACAGCTCCTACACCTACAATACGGGCTAAGTCCTCACAGAACTTCACATCATCGTTCTGACTACTCCCACGGGCAAGCCCGTGGGAGTAGTCAGATTTTAAGCATACTCTTGTCATTCTTCTTATTACTGAATCAGTAAATGTATCAGTACGATGAGATAAATTCATAAAACCAACTCCTTTTCAAATAAATTATCATAATGATTAATATTTGTTACGTAAAATGAATGATAAGACATGAATTGTCTGAAGTTGATTGTTGTTCATGATATGATGAATATATATGAGAGGAGAATAGTATGAGTATTATTGATTTACATATGCATAGTTTCTATAGTGATGATGGTGAATATACACCAACGCAGTTAGTAGATATGTGTCACGAATCAGGTATCCAGATTATGGCTATTACAGATCATAACTGGATTAAAGCTAATAATGAAGCATCTTTAAGATGCAAGGAATTAGGTATGACTTATATACCAGCCATTGAAGTAGATTGTACCTACAAGGGTGTGAATCTTCATGTTGTGGGATATGGTATTGATGATTCAGGAGAATTTAATAAGCTAGGTGAAAGCATTGAGAAACAGGAACAGGCATGCAGTTTAAAGAAACTAGAATTGACTAATAATCTAGGTTTTGAATTAGATAAAGCAAAGTTAGATGCTTTATCTTCTAATGGTGTCTATACAGGAGAAATGTTTGGAGAAGCGTTACTCAATGATCCACGTTATATTGATAATGAAATACTTGCACCTTATCGTGAAAATGGTTCTAGAAGTGATAATCCTTTTGTGAATTTCTATTGGGATTATTACGCACAGGGTAAACCCTGTTATACGGAAATTAAATTTCCTACATTAGAAGACACAATTAAACTGATTAATAAACATGGTGGAGTTGCAGTCTTAGCCCATCCTGGAAATAACCTTAAAGGACAGTTTGAACTATTAGATGAAATGGTCAAACTAGGACTACAAGGTGTTGAATGTTTTTCTAGTTATCATTCGGAAGAAGTGAATCAGTACTTCTATAATAAGGCAAAAGAACTGGATATTCTTTATACATGTGGTAGTGATTTCCATGGTAAGACAAAACCTTCTATTAAGTTAGGTGGACATCATAGTCAAGTAGAAGAAGAGATAAAAGAAAACTTAAGAAAGTATCATTTGATTTAAGGAAAGTGAAAGCTTTCCTTTTTTTGAGAAATAAGTGAATATCTAAAGTATATAAAAGTGAAAGGGATGTATACCAAAATTGACAATTATGCCCTCGGTATATATAATAAAGGGCATAAAAGTCAATAACTAAATTGGAGGTGATAGAATGAATATATCAGATACAATCATACAGCTTGCGAAAGAGAATAATGGTGTTATTACATCTGCGGCAATTACCGAAAAAGGAATATCCAGAGGAAATTTAAAAAAACTTGTGGATGAAGGTAAACTTGAAAGAAGTGTGAGAGGTGTATATATTCTTCCTGAAGTATGGGGAGATGAATTTGTGGATTTGCAAGCTAGGTTTAAGAAAGGAATTTTTTCTAATGAAACAGCATTGTTTTTATGGGACTTAACGGATAGAACACCGAATAGATATGATATGTGTTTTCCAAATAATTATAATCTGACAAATGTAAGGAATGAGGGAGTCAATTGTGCAAGGGTGAAACAGGAATGGTATGATGAAGGAAAGACTCAAATACAATCTCCAGGTGGAAATAAAATAATGGTATATAGTATGGAACGTACTTTGTGTGACATTCTCCGCAAGCGCGGAGGATTGGATAAAGGTATTGTTGCAGAAGCATTTAAACGCTATGTGATCAGAACCGATAAGAATATTCCACTTTTATCGGAGTATGCGAAGAAGTTTCATGTTGAGGATAAAGTAAGAACTTATCTAGAGGTGCTCATATGAAAAATGCGATGCAACTTAAAGCTATTATTAAGAATATCTCAAAAGAAAAGCAAATTTCAGCGCAGCTTGTCATGCAGAACTTTATGCTGGAGCGTTTGTTAGAGCGAATTTCTATTTCAAAGTATCATCACAATTTTGTATTGAAAGGTGGTTTTCTTATAGCTGCAATGGTGGGCTTAGATACTAGAGCCACTATGGATATGGATGCAACAATTAAAGATTGGCCAGTTAATGAAGAAAGTATTAAAAAGATGTTTTTTGATATATGTAATACTGATTTACATGATAATATAACTTTTGAATTAAAGAAAATATGTGAAATTCGAGAGGGCGACAAATATACGGGATATCGTGTTTCAATATCTGCTAATTATCCGCCAATGGCTGTGCCTTTGAAATTGGATATTACTACGGGGGATAAAGTTACACCTGAAGCAATAAGATATGGGTATAAGTTGTTATTGGAAGATAAAGAAATCTCTGTACTTGCTTATAATCTGGAAACAATTATGGCAGAAAAGTTAGAATCTATTGTTTCAAGAGGTGACCAGAATACTAGATTAAGAGATTATTATGATGTTTATATTCTTATGAAGCTGCAGTATAAAAATATTGAACCAGAGTATTTGAAGGCAGCGCTTGACGCAACATCGAAAAAGAGAGGTACTTCAGAAGTCCTCAGGGATTATAAGAACATCATTGCTGTTGTTTAAAAGAGTGGCGTGATGAATAGTCAATGGAGAACTTATCAGAAAAATTTTGAATATGCTGCGGGCATTAGTTTTGATGAGGTTTGTGCTGCTGTTGTGCATATGATGGATATGTATTCTTTATAAGAGGAGATGAGATTATGTATCAGGAACCGGTTGCAACGGTGTACAAAGGGAACATAATAAAAAACTTAATAATGGACTGCC
>NZ_FR898801.1:0-619 GCF_000437715.1 Catenibacterium sp. CAG:290 | reverse complement strand
ATACCTCTGTCGATACCTACAACGTTACAGATGTCAGTAATATTACTTTCTTCAACCTCATAGGTAACTGGTATATGCAGATAGTATTTACCATGCTTATTTACAAGTCTGGCAGTACCAAACTTATAAATCGTATGATCGAAATACTTAGACATTCCATCTGAAAAATAAGACAACTTCACACGACCATTAAGAGTATTGATTGAAAAACAGTTTTGAGTTAAGGAATAATCTCTGTTCCAAACCAAATCATACTGAGGCTTTTTGAACGATGGTTTAATCCACTCATTCTGATTTTCAAGAATGGTCTTATATCTGGCGATAACAGTCTTCAAAACAGACTGCGCCATCTGCGATTTAAGGTTAAACTTTTCTCGTAAAGTAGAATACAAAGCCTTATTAAGTGAAAACTGCTTTAAGTCATGAGTGCGGAATACATAGTCTGAAACATAATTACAGGCATTACGATAAACAGACATAGTTTCATCAAGCAAAACCTTATCTGCTTCAGCTGCGATTATTTGAATTTTGGCTGTAATAGTCATCTGTTCCATAGATGCACTCCTTTCATAGATATTTCACTATATATTATATCTAATTTATAGAGAAACATCTATAT
>NZ_FR898800.1:0-1271 GCF_000437715.1 Catenibacterium sp. CAG:290 | reverse complement strand
TTCACAGTTGATATCTTTAATGAAGGTATTGATATTCCTAAAGTGAATCAAGTCGTTATGTTAAGACCTACTGAATCAGCAATCGTATTTGTGCAACAATTAGGACGTGGTTTAAGAAAGAATGATTCCAAAGAATATGTAGTCATCATTGATTTTATTGGTAACTATGAAAAGAACTTCTTAATCCCTGTTGCTTTGTCAGGACAAACTAATTACAACAAAGACTCATTAAGACAGTTTGTATGTGAAGGTTCACTTATAACCCCTGGTGCTTCTACTATTCAGTTTGATCAAATTACAGAAAAGAGAATTTATCAATCTATCGATGCAGCAAACTTCACACAGGTAAGACTTATTAAGGACTCTTATAAACAGTTAAAAGAAAAGCTAGGTAGAATTCCTCATTTAAAAGAATTCGAGCAATATGGTGCTATTGATGTTCAATTAATGTTCCAAAACAAATCACTAGGTTGTTATCATACCTTCTTATCTAAATATGAAAAAGACTATCATATTCACTTTAGTACTTTAGAGGAAAAATATCTTCAGTTTATTTCATCTAAACTTTCTTCTGGTAAGCGTGTAAAAGAATTAGAGGCTATAAAGTTAATCATCAATAAAAGAACAAATCTTCTCACTCATTTAAAAGAAACTTTAAATAGTGATTATAAAATTGAATTACCAGATGTAGGTATAGAAACTATTTCAAATATTCTGTCTCAGAATTTCATGACAGGGTCAAGTAAAAAGACGTTTGAAAAAGCAGTCTTCTTAGATGAAAATTTTGAGTCTTCACCACAGTTCTTAAAGTTACTTAATAATGAAGATTTTAAGAATCAAGTAATGGAAGTCGTTGAATATGCAATTGATAAAAATAAAAAAGAGTATTCTAATAGATATAAGAATACCGATTTCTGTTTATACTCTAAGTATACATATGAAGATGTTTGTCGATTGCTTAACTGGGAAAAGAATATTGTACCATTAAATATTGGTGGATACTTCTATGATATACGCACAAATACTCTTCCAGTATTTATTAATTATGATAAAGATGAATCTGTTGTAGATACTCAGCAATATGCCGATCACTTTATCGATGCTCAAAACTTTGTAGCTATGTCTAAAAGCAATGTTAGAATCACTAACCCAGGTATGGAAAAATTTGTGAAAGCAGCGGAAAATAAAACGAATATCTATTTGTTTATTAGAAAAATAGCATAAAAATCTAGTTATCCGCATAAAAACTGGACTTATCACACTTTATCAAG
>NZ_FR898799.1:0-27375 GCF_000437715.1 Catenibacterium sp. CAG:290 | reverse complement strand
AAATTTAGGAAACCCCTAGTTATTTTAAATTACCCACTTTTTACATTAAGGAGTAATTCAATTATCAAATATTATCCGAGGATTTTCAAAGCAGCATCTAATACCTTTTCACCGTTCATCATACCATAGTCACGCATATTGATGACTTCAATTGGTGTAGATGTTAATTCTCTTAATCTCTTTTCCATATGACGAACTTGTGGGCCTAACATAATGACATCCCAGTCATTGAGTTCTTTTTCTGCATCTGTTACTGGGAGAGCCTTAACTTCCATTTCAATGCCTTTATCTTGTGCTGCCTTTTCCATCTTTAATACAAGCATACTTGTTGACATACCAGCATTACATACCAATAAGATCTTCTTCATAAGTCTCTCTCCTTCCTTCATATTTATTATATATTCATTAAATTCCAGTGAATCATTCAATACAAAATTAGAAACAAACTTATCAATATTTGTATATCATTCAAGTGCTTTTATGATAAAAATATATCAAAAAAGTGAAGATAGTCTTCACTTCATTGTTTTATCCCAGACATCCGCTATATTACGACCTACATCTTCTGGATGATGCGCATCACTTGCAGTAATCATCTGGACATGATGGTTTTTAAAGGTCTGTAATAACTGATCTGATAAACCAATATCAGGTGTATGATAACGATAGTAACATCCTACATTGTTTTCTGCTTTCATATGATGCTCATTTAATAATTCAGCAAGTTCATCATATGTAGGCTGTAAGTCATAAGTAGGATAATGGCCAAACATCTTAATCGTATCTGGATGTGCAAGCTGTGTAAATAAATCAGATTTTACAAGTGAGAAAACACATTCATAGTATCTCTTATAGATTTCATCCACAGGATACTTGTTCCATAAGATTTCTTCTGACCATTTCATATCATAGAGTTTACCGTCGATAGAATGAATGGCTCCTACTAAGAAATCAAAATGATAAGGTTTTAATATTTCTCGAATTGTTTCTTCATATTCAGGTACATAACATACCTCTAAACCAAAAGACACCTTAATAGGTAAATCCATTGCCTTGATTTCTTTAATTAAAGCACAATATTCATCTAAAGTACTATGAAACTTCATTTCTTTATTATTTAACCATTCTTCTTGATAAGGAGATGCTTTTCTTACACCTTCATAAACAGGTCTAAATTCTTTAAAACGATGTGTGTGATCAAGAATCTGTATTTCATCCATGCCATTCTTTACTGCACTGTCCACAAACTGTAGTACATATTCTTTTGAGAGATCCCCATATTCTAGATGCATATGTCCATCTATCATAAATATCACCTTCCTTTTTTTGGGATTATAACACATACATATATATAGTTGTAGAAATATGATAAATATTTTAGATAATTCTAAGAAAGTGATTCATATGTCTGACAAGGAAATAAGTGAAGCAGGTTTTAATGTAATACATTAGGATTATCTGATTTATAAGAATCATGTCCCTATTGTACTGATTTCTTCTACTGAATATGATCTTGAAATTGAGATTACGTTAAAATAAAATCACTATAAGAAAATATCTTCCTATAGCACAAGATTAAGTCTATTATTTGTATTAGATACTCTTTATACAGCTTATTTAAGAGACATTATGAAGAGAATATTGAAAAGAAGACAGTGTACTATAATAAAAATGACGGAGGAATAAATATGGATATACGTGCTATTGTATGTGATGTAGATGGAACATTACTGACTAGTAAACAGGTCGTAGATGAAAGAACTGTTGCAGCTATCAAGAAAGCAAGAAGTAAAGGTATATTATTTGGAATATGTACAGGTAGAGATGCAGATAGTGTAAGAAATCATATGAAATCATGGGGTATTGAAGGATGTATTGATTTTGTAGTGGGTTCTGGAGGTTCTGAGATTGATGATTATATTCTTGATATATATCAGGAGAATCATACTTTGAGTCCTGAATTGATTAAAGAAATCATGAATCATTACAAAGATATGGATTGTAACTTTACAATCTGTCATGAAGGTATTCTATATGCACCTACGGATGATGACTATATTAGAAATATGGCTGAGGGTGATGGAATTGAATATAGAGTTGTAGATTTTGATACGTTCTTAACACGTCCTTATCGTAAATTGATGATTATATGTAATCCAAGCTATATGCCTCAGATAGTGGAACGTTCTAAATCATTTAAGAATAGAGAATATAAAGCGTCTGCCTTAGTGACTACCAGTTTTTTATATGAATATATGGATCCTCATGTGTCTAAGTCTAATGGTTTAAAAGAGGCTTTAGCCCTTCATGATATTTCTATATCTCAATGTATGGCTTTTGGTGATGAAGATAATGATATAGATATGTTGGAAGAAGCAGGTGTTGGTGTAGTAATGGAAAATGGGTCTATTCATGCGAAAGCTGTCGCTAACTATATCACAGAGGATAAAGATTCTAATGGAATAGGTGTATTTATTGAAAAGTTTATATAAGCTTTTTTATCATTTTATGAGCGTTTTTTAAGAAAAATGATATAATGTGAAATGGTTAAGAAAGGAGTCAATAAAATGGCAAAAGTTGATATTATTTCTGGATTCTTAGGTGCTGGTAAAACAACACTTATTAAAAAATTATTAAATGAATCTTTAAAAGATGAAAAGTTAGTACTCATTGAAAATGAGTTTGGTGAAATTGGAATTGATGGTGGTTTTATGCGTGATGCAGGTATTACTGTCAATGAATTAAGTCAGGGTTGTATTTGTTGCAGTCTTGCAGGTGATTTTGAAACAGCTCTAAAGGAAGTTGTAGATACATATCATCCTGATCGTATTATTATTGAACCAACAGGTGTTGGTAAGTTATCTGATATTATTGCGGCTGTACAGAAGGTACATGGTGCTGATTTAATACTTGACCGTTTCTTTACTGTAGTAGATGCAAAGAAATGTAAGATGTATCATAAGAACTTTGGTGAGTTCTTTAATAACCAGATTGGTGCAGCAAGCTGTGTAATCTTAAGCCGTTCACAGGATGTGTCTGAAGAAAAGATTGCGGAATGTTTAGATATTATTAGAGAATTAAATCCTCATGCACCAGTCGTTACTACTCCATGGGATCAGATTACAGGTGATATGATTCTTGAAGCAAGTAATCATAAGGATGCTTTAGAAAAGGCATTGATTGCAGCTGAAAAGGAACATCAGGAAAGTGTTCATGGACATCATCATGAACATCATCATCACCACGATCATGACCATGAATGTGGTCACCATCATGATCACGAATGCGAATGTGAACATCACCATGAACATGATCATGAATGTGAATGTGGTCATCATCACGATCATGAACATCATCACCATGATGGAGAAAGCACATTATACTATGATGAAGAAGATATGCATGATGCTGATGAAGTATTCAATAGTATTGGTATTGAAACAGCACATCCATTTACTAAAGAAGAACTTGATGATAAGTTAAAGACTTTAGGTACTGATGACTCTTTAGGTCATATTCTTCGTTCTAAAGGTATTGTGAAGGGTACTGATGGTAAGTGGTTTGAGTTTGACTTTGTAAGTGGTGATTATGAAATCCGTGAATGTACACCAGATGTTGGTGGAAGAATGTGTGTGATTGGTGAAAAGCTTGATGCACATAAAATCTATGATTTAATGAAAGGTTAATGTATGGATAATTTAGAAACAAGAATTTATCTATTTACTGGCTTTTTAGAAAGTGGTAAAACAACATTTATCAACGATACAATTATTAATACTGACTTCTGTGATTATGAGACATCTGTGCTTATTGTGACAGAAGAAGGTGAAGTAGAATACAATGAAGCGGCTATTAAGGAACATAACTGTGAAATCGTTTATGTAGAGAATGAAGAAGACTTGACTGCCGATTTCTTTAAGGATTTAAAGGAGAAATATCATCCTACACAGGTTCTTGTAGAATTTAATGGTATGTGGAATGTGGATCAGTTTGTAGAATCAAAATTCCCTGAAAACTGGGATGTTGTACAGATTCTAACTACTATCAATGCCTCTACTTTCCAGCTTTATGTGAATAACATGCGTGCACTCTTATTCCAACATTGTGCTAAGAGCGACTTAGTCATCTTTAACCGTATTGAAGATGGTATGAAGAAGTCTACTTTAAGAAACAACATCAAGGCAATGAATCCTGTATGTCAGATCATCTATGAAAATAAAGATGGTTCTGTAAATACTATGCAGGATGATGAATTACCATATGATTATACACAGGATCATTTAGAAGTGGCTGATCATGATTTTGGTATCTTCTGTTATGATGCGATGGAACATCCAGAACGTTATGATCAAAAGACAATTAAAATCAAAGGTAAATTCATAGGTCGTGATAAAGTAATTCCTAATGGTTTTATTCTTGGTCGTTATGCAATGGTATGCTGTGAACAGGATACTTCATTAATTGGTATGCTTTGTGTAAGTGAATATGCGTCTAAATTCATACCTAATGAATGGCTTCTATTAGAAGGTCATACACATATTGAATATGATCCATCTATGAATGCGAATATCTGTGTTCTTGATGTAGATCATGTTGAAGGGGCTAAACCTTTAGATAACGAATATGTTACATTTGATTAATCCAGGATTATTTCCTGGATTTTTTCGTATTATAAAACTAGATATTACGTATAGTAAATAGTACTACTTCACACATTCCATGTATTTAACTAAAGTCATTAATTCTATTCCCAAAAAACCATAAAAATCATTTAAATGTGTCATAAAAAATCAATCATGTAAGCCTCTAAATTATAGAGCATCCTAACATAATTTATTATGCACTATTGTTTTAGGAATGTATGTTTTAGAACTATGTAATAGTTCTTTAGGAACAGTTCATAAACTATATTATTTTCAAATGTTTTTTAGCGGTAATAGAAAAGGTGTCTGCTATTTTATAGCAAACACCCTTTCTTAATGACACGAAGGTATTAGTTTTCTTTATCTTAATACCATTGCCTATTTCACTTAAGGAAGCATATCATGAGTATCATTATGATATTTTTGCTGCGTAATATTATCGTCTAAAGCAGCATTTTACTTAAAAAGAGCGATTTTATTTAATACATAAGTATAATTTTAGAATTACTCATGTTTAGTTAAGATTAAAAAACCAAATATAATAATAAGTGCAATAATAACAATGCAACATGCAAAAATAAAATCAAGGACAACATGATCAAGTTCTGGTTGAGCCAAATAAGTATTACTAAACAACGAATAAATAATATAAACCATTAGATAGGCTAAAAGAATTGAGACAATAATTTTGATAATCATTTTATTTTTTATTGTACTATTTCCTCCCGTTAAAAATAGTTAGTACTTACAATTTTATTGTAATATATTTATATAGAATATTACAGACTTTTAATCTTCAGTCTTTTTCATATAATCATTTAAATGAATACCATTTTTTAAAGCATCTATGACATGATCTTTATCGATCACATTTTCTACCTTTTCATCTAAAATCATTCCAATAAAACGGGCATCATCATCAATTGTAAAAGGACAACAGAAATAGAAATGATTCCCATCTTTAAATTCAAAGCGATAATCAAGAACATACCAATCTCTAGCAATCGGTGTTCTATAATTTTCATAACGATGTTTTAAAAGAAGTTCTACGCTTTGAATATCTTCATATTTATATTCATTCATAAACTTAGGTTCTTTTCCAAATAAAACGGCATAGAAATATTTCACATTATCCTTGAAACCTTTAAAACGATAATAACGAATACGATCATTTAAAAACTCTACAGATTGGCTTAAGAAATCAGCAGCAATTAAACCATTTGTAAATACAAATGAAATCACTAATACTGAAAGTACTCTTGTTAAAACATCTTGCTCATTTACAGCACTAAAGAATAAAACAATTAAAAATGTAGGAATAAATCTATATAAGAATTTTTTTATTGCGAGTTTTTTTGTAAGTCTTCTTCCAAGAGATACTGTATCCGTTGTTTTTTTATAACCTAATTTATAATTCTTTGTTTCTCTTTGGATTTGTTGTAAAGCGGGTAACATTGGTAAATCTTTTCTTACATACATTTCAATATTTCCTTGAACTTCTTCTAAACTCTTAATTTGTTTTTCTAGATGAATTTGATTGATTTTTAAACATTCTTTAAAATCTAGTTCATTATTTAAAATTGCTTTTACATCATCAATAGAAATATTTAAATTACGTAAAAATTTTACCATGATCAATTTTTGTAAATCTTCTTGGCTATAACTACGATAACCATTGTCATCTCTTTGTGGTGTAACGATTCCTTCCTTTTCATAATAGAAGATGGTATGTTTTGAGATTCCTAATTCTTTTTCTAATTCGTGTGTTTTCATAGATAACACCCCTTCCTTAACTTTATCTAACACTATAGAGTTACTTTATAGTCAAGGTTTTTTATCAAATTTTGAATGAACTGTAAGAAATCCTGGCTGATTTTTGTTTTCTTGAACATAAATCCAGTGATTTTTTAAAGAACCATTTATGATTTCTAAAATCTTATCTGTAGGATAACTTTTACCATCTTGTCTAAGTTCTAACCCACCGCATGTACATCCACCAACACCATGAATTGAATATTCTATATTATTTTCTTTAAGTAATTGATTGATTTCTAGAATCATATTAAAGTGTACAACATTATTCATATAAACAACCCTTTACTTTATTATAAACAAAAAGGAAGCTAAACGCTTCCCCTTATAAACACATTTTATAAATATTTAAACAATCTTCTTGGCTCGATGGTCGATAAGCTCTTGGTAAAGAGTCTTGACCATAACAAGCCTTAACCTTTAATTCGTCAAATTTTTCATTTGTTTTTTTACATCACTTTTGGTTTTATATTGTATAGAACATACAGTATATGTTAATTCTCCCTATGATACATATATTAAAGCCTATGGCATAGTGATTATTGGACTGATTATTATCTTTGGTCTTCTAATCCTTAAAAAACTGGATGACTTAAAACACAAATAATATTCTTAAGAAATGGGAGCTTTCCCCTTTTATATTGATTTAATGGCTATTTTTTCGTATAATAGGCAAGGTTATCGAGGTGATATAATGAAAGATTTTTGGTATGAATGTAAACACGTATGTAAACAGACAGGCGCAAGATATGGGATTCTTCATACACCACATGGTGATGTAGAAACACCTATGTTCATGCCTGTAGGAACACTGGCAACAGTAAAAGGTATTTCTCCTGAACAGCTTAAAGAAATGGGCTCTCAGGTTGTACTTGCGAATACTTATCATTTATGGTTAAGACCAGGAAGTGATATTGTAAGAGATGCAGGAGGGCTTCATCAGTTCATGAACTATGATGGACCTATTCTTACAGACTCTGGAGGATTCCAGGTATTCTCATTAGGTAAGACACGTAAGATTGAAGAAGAAGGTGTTACCTTCAAGAGTATTGTAGATGGTTCTAAGCTATTCTTATCTCCTGAAAAGTCTATCGCAATTCAGGAAGATTTAGGGGCTGATATTATTATGAGTTTTGATGAATGTGCACCTTATCCATGTACTCATGATTATATGAAGAACTCTGTAGAAAGAACATTAAGATGGGCTAAGAGAGGTCAGGAAGCACATAAGAGAGAAGACCAGGCTTTATTTGGTATTGTCCAGGGTGGTGAGTTTGCAGATTTACGTGAACTAAGTGCTAAGACTTTAGTTGATATGGATTTCCCTGGTTATTCTATTGGTGGTACTTCTGTAGGTGAACCTAAACCAATCATGTATAAGATGATTGAAGATAGTGTTAAGTGGTTACCTGAAGATAAGCCTAGATATTTAATGGGCGTAGGTAATCCTATTGATTTAATTGAAGGTGCTATGAGAGGTATTGATATGTTTGACTGTGTACTTCCTACACGTGTCGCAAGACATGGTGCACTTATGACTCATCATGGACGTATGAATATCAATAATGAAAAGTATAAACGTGACTTTACTCCTATTGATGATAAGTGTCATTGTTATGCATGTAGAAATTATACAAGAGCTTATTTAAGACATCTTCACAAGTGTGATGAAATCTTTGGTAAGTCTTTATTATCTATTCACAATGTTGCATTCTTATTAGATCTTGCAGCAGATATTAGAAAAGCAATTCAAGAAGACCGTTTAGCTGATTTTAAGGAAGAATTCTTAGAACAGTATGGTCGTGATGTTTATGAAAGGGCGTTTTAGTTTTATGGATATTGAATTATTTGATTATGATCTCCCAGAAGAATTAATTGCACAGACACCATTAAAGAAACGTGATACTTCACGTTTAATGGTTCTAGATAAAGAAACAGGAAATGTTGAACATAAACATTTCTATGATATTCTCGATTATCTAAAGCCTGGTGATGTGCTTGTAAGAAATAATACAAAGGTTATTCCAGCACGTCTTTATGGTCTTAAGGAAGAAACTGGTGGACATGTAGAAGTTCTTTTATTAAAGGATCTTCATGATGATTTATGGGAATGTTTAGTAGGTAATGCGAAGATTGTAAAGCTAGGTACTGTGATTACTTTTGGTGATGGTCGTTTAAAGGCTCAGTGTACTGAAATCAGAGAAGAAGGTATTCGTATCTTCAAGATGATTTATGATGGAATTTTCTATGAAATTCTTGATCAGTTAGGTATTATGCCTTTACCACCATATATTAAAGAAAAGTTAAATGATCCTGATCGTTATCAGACAGTCTATGCAAAGGTAGAAGGTAGTGCTGCTGCCCCTACTGCAGGCTTACATTTTACTGAAGAACTACTTCAGAAAGTAAGAGAAAAAGGGGTTGAAATCCTAGATGTGACTTTACATGTTGGTTTAGGTACATTTAGACCTGTTAAGGTAGAAAATGTATTAGAACATCATATGCATAGTGAATATTATGAAATCAGTGAAGAAGTCGCTGAAAAATTAAATCAGGCTAAAAAAGAAGGTAGACGTATTATTGCGGTGGGTACTACTTCTTGCCGTACACTAGAAGCCAACCATTCTAAATATGGATGCTTCAAAGCAACTCATGAAAATACAAATATCTTTATTTATCCTGGTTATACATTTACTGGTATTGATGCATTGATCACAAACTTCCATCTTCCTAAATCTACATTAGTGATGCTTGTAAGTGCTCTTGCAGGTAGAGAACATATCTTAAATGCCTATAAGATTGCAGTAAATGAGAAGTATCGTTTCTTCTCATTTGGTGATGCAATGTTTATTCACTAATGAAACAGAATTATCGTTTAGTGATGTTGGAGACTCTTAAACATTTAGAAGGACGTCCAAAGTTATTGCTTCATGCATGCTGTGGTCCTTGTTCTTCTAATGTAATTAAAGAGTTATGTCAGTACTTTGATATTACTATTTATTATACAAATAGTAATATCTACCCTGCTGATGAGTATCATCGTCGTGAATCTGAGTTAGAAAGATTTGTGAAAGAGTTCAATGATAAAGAGAACCAGAATGTACAAGTGGTAGAAGATGCCTATGATCCTGAAGAGTATTTAACGCATATTGCGCCATATAAGGATACTGGGGAAAAGGGCTACCGCTGTTATGTGTGTTATAAAGTAAGAATGGAGAAAGCAAGAGATTATGCTAGAATGCATGGTTTTGATTATTGGACAACTGTGTTGTCTGTTTCTCCTCATAAGAATAGCCAATGGATCAATGAGATTGGTGATGATTTAGATCTAGAAACGCCAAAATTCCTTCATAGTGATTTTAAGAAGGATAATGGTTATTTGAAATCAACACGTATGAGTGATGAATATCATATGTATAGACAGAACTACTGTGGCTGTGTTTATAGCTATCAGGAGATGCTAGAAAGAGAAAAAACAGACCTCTAATGAGATCTGTTTTTTAAGTTATCTAAGAATAGTTTAATCTTCTCAGTCGCAATTTTTAATTCTTCTAGTGAGTATGCATAAGAGACACGAATAAATCCTTCTCCAGCATCACCAAAGGCTGTACCTGGTACACAGGCTACCTTCTGATCATTTAATAGTTCTTCACAGAATTCTTCAGATGTGAGTCCTGTAGAACGGATACATGGGAATACATAGAAAGCACCCATTGGGTTAAATGTATGAAGTCCCATATCATTAAATGTTTTTACAAGGAAGTTTCTACGTGAGAGATAAGAGGCTCTCATTTCTTCTACTTCTTTATCACAATGTCTCAGTCCATCTATTGCACCATATTGTGCACCAGTAGGTGCTGACATGATAATATACTGATGAATCTTACACATTGCCTTAGAGAGTACTGGGTTTGCAAGGACATAACCTAATCTCCAGCCTGTCATAGCATAAGCTTTAGAGAAACCATTGATGACAACAATCTGATCTCTGATTTCTGGGAATGAAGCCAATGTACTAAATGGTTCTTCATAACTTAATTCTGCATAAATTTCATCTGATATAACGATAATACCTGATTCTTTAATAATCGGTACAAGTTTCTCATAGTCTTCTCTTGTCATTGCCCCACCTGTTGGATTTGATGGGAAGTTGATCAACATGACCTTTGTTTTTGGTGTAATAGCTGCTTTGAGCTTTTCAGGTGTTAATTTGAATTCATCTTTTTCTTCTAGGTGAATTCTTACAGGTACTCCTCCTGAAAGAATAACACTTGGTTCATAAGCGACATATCCTGGGTCTAAGATAATCATTTCATCACCTGGATTCATTAAGGCTCTTACTGCGATATCGATACCTTCTGAACCACCTACAGTCACAATAATTTCATTTTCAGGATCATAATGTACACCAAAACGACGATAATAATAATTACTAATTTCCTGACGTAATTCTAATAAACCTCTGTTTGCAGTATAGAAAGTACGTCCTTTTTCAATTGAATAGATTGCAGCTTCTCTAATCTTCCAAGGTGTCGCAAAATCAGGTTCCCCTACACCTAATGAAATAACACCTTCCATCTGGTTCGCAAGATCAAAGAACTTACGAATACCACTTGGTTTAATAGTTTGTGCTGCAGTACTTAATTTCTTCTCATAATCCATTTTATGGAGTCACCACCAGTCGCGTATTTTTACCATCTTCATCATCTACTAGGACATGTCCATCTGTCTTATATGGCTTTAACACAAATGTTGTTTTTGTTCCTGTAACACCAGGAATACATGCTAATTTAGATGCAACAAAGTGCGCGACTTCCTGCATAGTACGACCCTTTACAATGCACATAAAATCATAATCACCAGATAATAAATACATTGTTTCAATTTCTTCGTACTTATAAATGTGTGACGCAATACGATCATAACCATATTCTCTTTCAGGAATCGCATTAATCTCAATCATCGCAGTCACAAGTTCAGTATTTGTCTTGTCCCAGTTGACAATAGTATGGTAACCACAAATAATCTTCTCTTTTTCTAGTCTATTTAATCTTTCTACAATGCTGTCTTTAGATTCTGCTAGCGCGGCGGCTAGGTCAGAAACCTTATATCTTGCATTTTTCTGTAATAATTGAATTAAAAGACCATCACTCATAGATAAAAGTTCCTTATTATCCAACCTTTTGTCCTCCTTTGACTATTGTACAATCATTTTATAATAATGAAACTCATTAGTAAATAGAGAATAATTGTGATAAAATATTTTCATGTGGAGGTGTCCTATGAAAACGTTTTATGTTGCAAGTTACGGTAAAGGTAACGATAAAGGAATCTATATCGTTTCTTTTAATGAAGAAACATTAGAATTAAAGAAAATACAACAGATTTTAACTCAAGATTTTCCATCATATCTGATTACGAAGAATAAAGAACTTTATGTATCTTATAAGAATGCAAGATCTAATAATGAAGGTGGAGGATTAGGAAGTTTTAGTATTCATAAGAATGAATTGATTCTTAATAATAACTATTCTTCTTCTGGTAGAAGTTATACACATTTATGTATCTCTGATGATAATAAGTATATCTTTGCTGCAAACTATCATGTTGGTGCAACAGCTGCTTATAAACTAGAAAATTATCGTATTGATCATAAGATTGGTGCTGTGAGACATACTGGTATGGGGCCTGATTTATTAAAGAGACAGACTGCACCTCATGTACATAATGTAGGTTTTACACCTGACAGACGTTTCTTATATGCTGTAGATTTAGGTGCTGATAAGATTGTGATGTACAATTATAAAGATGGTGTTCTTAAAGAGAATACAGATTATACAGTAAATGTTGTACCTGGTTCTGGTCCTAGACATTTGATTTTCTCACAGGATGGACGTTTTGGTTATCTCATTAATGAGATTGCGAATAAGATCATGGTCTTTAAATATAATGAGGGTCGTATGAGTTTAGTTCAGGCCATTCATTGTGTTCCACGTCATTTTAAGGGATTTAATGCAGCTGCCGCAATTCATCTCACAAAGAGTGGAGAACATCTACTTATTTCTAATAGAGGTCATAATTCTATTGCCTTATATAGAGTCAATAAAGAGAATGGTAAGATTTCTTTACTTTATATGGTACATACTGGTAAAGAACCAAGAGACTTCAATATTATTGATGATAAGTATGTTATTGTAGGTGCACAGGAAGATAATAAACTTCAGGTACTTACTTTTGATGAAGAGAATGAAAAGCTATTGATGACAGATTCTGAATTAGAGATTCCTGCACCTGTATGCGTATGTGTTGAAGATTGAGCTTAGCTCAATCTTTTTTAATATATCATTAAGTAATTTAAAGATTCTTTGAGAATAAATATATAGGAGGTTCTCTATGGAAGAATTGATGAGAAATTTATATTTATTCTTAACAGAAGCAGAGAGAGGTGATGTATTAAGAATACATGTAACTGAAACAGATGAATGTTATGAATTTAGTTATGATGAAGTTATGGATATTGTGTTCCATAATAGAATTCCAGAAAGATTTAAAAAAGAAGTAGATCCTAATAATTAGGACCTACTTCTTTACTTTTAGAGTAATGATGACTTCGTCATCTGTTTCATCGATGTTTTCTTCTACATCAGTTCCTGCATCAGTGACCATCTTTACTGCTTGATTGATTGTATTGATTGCAATTTTAACACTTCTAGAGAATTTACGTACACGTGGTTTTTCTTTTTTAGGTGTTAATAGTTTCGCAATTCTTTTTTCTGTTTCATCGACAGTCAAATTCTGTTCAAGAATCTCCTTCAACATATTATTTTGTTGTGCTGTATCTTCTAGTTTTAATAAAGCACGGGCATGTCTTTCAGAGATTTCTTTTTTCTTAACTGATTCCTGTACAGTGATAGGAAGCTTTAAGAGTCTAAGTTTATTAGCTACTGTAGACTGCTTCTTACCTACCTTTTCAGCGAGTTGGGCTTGTGTTAAACCCTGTGTATCTAAAATCTGCTGATAAGCTAAGGCTTCTTCTATCGCTGAAAGATTTTCTCTTTGAATATTTTCTACTAATGCGGCATTGGCAGTCTGATTGTCATCAAGTTCCTGAATAATACATGGTACTTCTGTAATACCTGCTAGTTTACAGGCACGGTATCTTCTTTCCCCTACAACAATCTGATATTTACCTTCATATTCTCTGACTACGATAGGCTGTAAGAGACCATTCTGCA
Source organism: Catenibacterium sp. CAG:290 (assembly GCF_000437715.1). NCBI lineage: Bacteria > Bacillati > Bacillota > Erysipelotrichia > Erysipelotrichales > Coprobacillaceae > Catenibacterium > Catenibacterium sp. CAG:290. Next base: position 13,685 of record NZ_FR898799.1, on the reverse strand, counting down.
TAATAGATTCAGCGAGTTCCTGGATCTTCTCATCTTCAAAATGAGTTCTTGGCTGTTCCTTATTCGCAACAATATCATTGATGTCTAAGAAACAATAAGCATCTTTAATAACGTTCCTTTTCTTTCTATAAAGGCTTCTTCTTAATTTGTCCATAGTTTCTTGGGTACTTTGCAGGTGTTGATTTCACTTTCTTGATCACGATGTTATGACGATGATCATTCTGATCACTTAAAGTAAAAGTAAAATCATCCATCACTTCTCCTCCAAGTACCTTTATGCCTCCCTTCGCATCTTTTAATTCTTCAAGGGCTTTGAGTCCTTTTAATGAAAGGAAGTAACCATCTTTCTTCACTAATGGGAGACAAAGTTCATCTAAGATATTTAATCTTGCAACCGCACGTGCCATGACAATATCAAATGATTCACGATGATCTTTACAGAAATCTTCAGCACGTGATGCAACTGCTTGAATATGATCTAATTCTAATTCTTTAAATAAATGATTCAAGAATGTAATTCTCTTATTCAAAGAATCTACAATAGTGACATTTAATTCTGGATAAACGATTTTAAGTGGAACTGAAGGGAATCCAGCACCTGCACCTACATCGCAGATTGTTTGATTAGAGAATGGGAAATCAAACGCAATTGTAAGAGAATCATAGAAGTGTTTTAAATAAACACCTTCTCTATCTGTAATAGCGGTTAAATTCATCTTCTCATTCCATTCTACAAGTATTTCATAATACTTTTCAAACTGTTCAATCTGTTTTTCTGAAAGCACAATGCCTTTTTCTTCTAAGCTCACAATAAATTCTTGTTGTGTCATATTAATCTCCGTATTGTGTTTTTAAGTGAATAAGTAAAACAGAAATATCTGCAGGATTAATACCAGAAATACGTGTTGCCTGACCAATAGTGACAGGTCTGACCTTCTTTAGTTTCTGTCTTGCTTCTAATGATAAGTTTAATACATCATCATAGTTTAAGTCAGCAGGAATCTGCTTTTCTTCCATATTCTTTACTTTTTCTACTTGTCTTAGTGTTTTTTCAATATATCCCTTATATTTAATAAGAATAGTGACTCTTCTCATTTCTTCTTCAGTTAAGTCAACATGTTCAATATAAGGTAATAAGTCTTCATAAACTAATTCTGGTCTTTGAAGAATAGCACGGGCAGTTACACCTTCTTTTAAACGTGTTGAGCCCTTCTCTTCTAAGAGGTCATTGATTTCACTCTTAGGTGAGAAATGAATGGTATCAAGACGTTCTATTTCAGCATGGATACGATTCATTTTATCTAGATAACGTGAATAGACTTCATCATTTACAAGACCTGCATCATGGCCATATTTTCTTAATCTTTCATCCGCATTATCATGTCTTAATAATAATCTATATTCAGCACGACTTGTTAACATACGATATGGTTCTTTAGTACCTTTAGTCACTAAGTCATCAATCAATACACCAATATAAGCTTCATCACGTTTCAAGATTAAAGGTTTATTGCCCTTTACCTTCTTAGACGCATTAATACCGGCAATAAGACCCTGACCTGCTGCTTCTTCATAACCTGAAGTACCATTGATCTGACCTGCAGTAAAGAGATTTTTTAAAACCTTTGTTTCTAGACTAGGCCATAACTGTAATGGATCAATCGCATCATATTCAATCGCATATGCGTATTTTAAAATAGTGCAGTTTTCAAGTCCTGGTAATGAATGTACCAGCTTTTCCTGAATATCATGAGGCATTGATGTAGAGAATCCCTGTACATAGATTGTATTCATTTCCTTAGATTCTGGTTCTAGGAAGATCTGATGTCTTTCCTTATCCGCAAACTTAACAACCTTATCTTCAATAGATGGACAATAACGTGGTCCAATACCTTTAATAAGTCCTGAGAACATCGCACATTTATCTAGATTATCTCTAATGAGTTTATGTGTTTCTGCCGTTGTATATGTTAAGTAACATACAGTCTGATCTTCTACTGGTGTGAAATGTGTTGTTTCATATGAGAATGAAAGTTTCGCATCTGTACCAGGCTGTACTGTTGTTTTTGAATAATCAATAGAATTGATTTCTACACGAGGTGGTGTACCTGTCTTTAATCTTTGGATTCTAAATCCATAATCCTTTAACTTACTTGATAAATATAAGCTTTCCTTCTGTTTATCTGGTCCACTAGGAGTCTTAGAATGACCTACAAGGACTTCAGCCTTTAAATAAGTTCCTGTAGTAAGAATTGTAGTATGAGATTCATAGCGAGTACCATCTGCAAGGATAACACCCTTACACTCATCACCTTCTACAATCAAATCCTCTACCATGGCTTCTACAATATCAAGATTTTCCTGCTGCTTTAATACTTTCTGCATATAGCGTGGATAAGCTTTCTTATCTGCCTGTGCACGAAGAGACTGAACACCTGGTCCTTTCGCAGTATTCAACATCTTCATCTGAAGGTAAGTCGCATCTGTAGTTTTACCCATCTGTCCCCCAAGTGCATCTATTTCTCTTACAATAATGCCCTTTGCAGGTCCTCCGATGGATGTATTACAAGGCATGCTTCCTGCATTAGAGAAGTTGCTTGTAATAAGTAATGTTTTATTTCCTGTTCTTGCACCAGCGAGACATGCTTCAATACCTGCATGGCCAGCACCTACAACTATAATATCGTACACTATAAACGACCTTCCTTTCTTATTTAATACGTGTTTATATTAACACATCAATTCGCGTTTGTCATTATACCACAAATGCATTATTATGGTGTAAAATTCAGTCAAAAATGTTGGTGATATGATATAATGAAAACGGTGATGAACGGTGAAAGAAAGAGATATTTTAAAGATCTATAATAATTATTGTATCATTGGGATGAGTCCTGATCCTAGTAAGTATAGTTATCAAATATATCAACGTTTAAAGAATGCAGGTAAGCATGTGTATGGTATATCTCCTAAGTATGACACAATAGACAATGATAAGATGTATACATCTCTGATGGATATAGAGTATCCTGTAGATGTTGTTGTTTTTGTCGTCAATAAAACAATTGGTATGACTTATATAAGAGATATGAGAGAGCTTGGTATTAAGTATGCCTGGATGCAGCCAGGAACTTATGATGAAGAATTACTTCATGCTTTTCATGACCAGGGAATAGAAACAATAGAAAATTGTGTATTACAAGTCATGAATGGTTAAATCAAATATAGATTCATGTAATGGGAAGGTGATATCGACTTGGATATCATCTTTTTTAGTATCTTTCAAATCTACTGTACCTAATGTTTCTTTTCTATCTGATATCACTTGATAACCAAAATCATATTGCTGGGATAAAGAGAAACCAATAGAACTCATAATGACAGGATCACCATGTAATTGAATCATCTGTTCTGTCTGTAATCTAAAGAAGTTCTGATAAGGAATCTGGTCAATGCCTGTTTCTAATGCCTGTTCAACAGCCATAAAGAAATAAGAAGAGAACTTCCCATAAGGAAAGCCTACGACATAAGGCGTGCCATACTTCTCTTTTAATAATTCAGCAATCTTTAATCCTTTCACTGATACTACAATATTTACATCTGCATAACCGGCCATATCAAGTGATGTATCATGATATAAGAAAGTTGTAAGGACATTGTATTTCTGTTCAGTAAAATAATCCTTTAATATTTCATAGACTTCTTCATCAAATAAATCAGGTGTTAAACCTAATAGATTAATAGAAGTTACAGGCATCTGTAAGTTATATTGAATGTCTGGTAATTGATCGACTAATGTGCATAATTCTTCTTCTGTATAATTCATATATGTACCTCATTTTTTCTTCATTATATCATAGTTTTTAGTTTGCACGAACTAACTATTCGGTTATAATATAGTTAGGTAATACTAACACAGGAGGAGATGTTATGAACTTTTTAGAAATAAAAGGGTTAAAGAAATCTTTTGGACAGGGAGAGAGTCATATTGATGTATTAAAGGGGATTGATATGACTATTAATCAAGGGGAATTTTGTGTACTACTTGGTCCTTCTGGTTCTGGTAAATCTACACTACTTAATATTATTGGGGGTATTGATAGTTTAGATGAGGGAGAACTTATTATTAATAAACATCGTTTAAAGACAATGAAAGAGAAGGAATTAAGTTATTACAGACGTGATCATCTAGGTTATATATTCCAGATGTATAATTTAATTCCTAACTTAACAGTGAGAGAGAATATCGAAGTAGGTGCTTATTTAAGTAAGAAGCCTTTGGATATTGATGATTTATTACATACACTTGGTTTATATGAACACCAGAATAAACTACCTAATCAATTATCAGGTGGACAGCAGCAACGTACTGCAATCGGACGTGCAGTTGTAAAGAATCCAGATATTCTTCTTTGTGATGAACCAACAGGTGCACTTGATTATCGTACTTCTCAGGATATATTACAGTTGATCTGTGATATTAATGAAAAGTTTGGAAATACAATCATCATGGTGACTCATAATGAATCTATTAAGTATATTGCGAATCATATATTTGTATTACATGATGGAAGAATTAAAGAAGACTATATCAATACAAATCGTAAACGAGTCAATGAGGTGGATTGGTAGTATGAAGAATCCATTAAATAAACGTTTTATACGTGAATTAAAAGAAGACTGGAGTAAGTATCTTGTCATCTTCTTATTGATGACAGGTATGATTGGTCTTGTATCTGGTTTTATTGTGGCGGATGAGAGTATGATCAAAGCTTATAATGAAAGTTTTGAGAAGTATACGATTGAAGATGGTCACTTTAATGTAGATAAGAAACTAAATAATCAGTCATTGATCAATATTTCTAAAGCTGGTGTGCGTCTTTATGATCATTCCTATGTAGAAGAAACATTGATCAATGGAAATAAATTACGTATCTTTGCGACACCTCAAAGTGTGAATAAAGTATGTGTGATGAAAGGAAGACTTCCTCAAAATGATAAAGAAATTGCGATAGATCGCATGTATGCCGTCAACAACAAGTTATCTATCGGGGATACGATTAAGAGTCAGAATCATTCATTAAAGATCTGTGGTTTAGTGGCTTTACCAGATTATTCCGCATTATTTGAGAATAACAGCGATACGATGTTTGATGCCATCAAGTTTGGTGTGGCTGTTGTACAACCTTCTTTATTTAATCAATGGGATACAACACATATGACCTATAGTTATTCATGGCTTTATACAAATAAACCAAAGAATGAAGAAAAGAAATCTGAATCATTCTTAAAGTTATTGAATAAAGAAGTACATCTAGAAGAATATATTCCTCAATATGAGAATCAAGCTATTCATTTTACTGGTGATGATATGGGTAGTGATGGCGTGATGGTCAGACTTCTCTTATATATCATGATTGTGATTATCGCATTTGTGTTTGCAGTCACTATGACCAATACAATCCAGAAAGAATCTAATGTGATTGGGACATTACTTGCATCTGGTTATACAAAGAAAGAATTAATCAGTCACTATATGACACTTCCTATTATTGTGACACTTATTAGTGCCTTGATAGGTAATATTCTAGGTTATACCTATTTTAGAACGACTATGGCGAATTTATATTATGCCAGTTATAGTTTAACGACTTATCAAACAGTATGGAGTGCAAGTGCTTTTATTCAGACAACAATTATACCTGTTATACTCATGTTTATTATTAATCTCTTTATATTAAATAGACAGTTGTCTCTATCTCCTCTTAAATTCTTAAGAAGAGATTTAAAGAGACATAAACAGTCACATGTCATGCCTTTGTCCACACGTATTCCTTTTATTACACGTTTTAGAACACGTATTATTCTTCAGAATAAAGCCCATTATTTGGTAATGTTTATTGGATTAATGTTTGCGAATATGATCTTATTATTTGGACTTGCGATGCCAGATATTATCAATTCCTATGGAACCAATATTAAACAGAATATGTTTGCGGATTATCAATATATTCTTAAAGTACCAGCAAGCTTGCAGTCTAGTGAAAAGAGTTTTTCTAATATGATAGAAGCTTATACTTTCACAAAAGGAATAGAAACAGAAGAAAAGACAGCTGAGAAGTTTAGTGCTTATAGCTTAAAGATGGAAGACAATACTTTGGATACGGTGACTGTATATGGAGTAAAGAAGAACAGTCGTTATGTTTCTATTAATGATGGTGTTTATGTATCAAGTGCTTATGCAAATAAATATCATATCCATAAGGGCGATGTACTTCACTTAAAGACAGAGTATACAAATAAGAAGTATACATTAAAGGTCAGTGGAGAATATAACTATCCAGGTGCGATTGCGATATTCATGAATCAGAAAAAAATGAATCAGTTATTTGATTTAGATGATGATTATTTTTCTGGATATTTCTCTAAGAATCCTATTACTGATATCAATGAAAAGTATATAGGAACTACTATTGATTATGATTCATTAAGTAAAGTATCTCGACAATTGAATGTTTCTATGGGAGGTATGGCTTATTTACTTTGTGGAATGGCTGTCATCATGTTTATTGTGCTTATTTATCTTCTTACAAAAACAATTATTGAAAAGAATGCGCAATCTATTTCTATGACTAAGATTCTTGGTTATACCAATCATGAAGTAAGTTCTATTTATATTGTATCGACATCTATTATTGTATCTTTGTTTATTCTTCTCACTGTGCCATTAGATTATGCGATATTAAAGCCTATATTTGAGGCAATGATGAAAGAGGAGATGGCAGGATGGATGCCTTTAACGGTAAGTAACCTTACTTTCTTAAAGACAATCGTTATTGGTTTTATCAGTTATTTCATAGTGATGTTAATTGAGTATCAAAAGATTAAAAAGATTCCAATGCAGGATGCATTGAAGAATGTGGAATAGGGGGGGACTTGTATGAATAAGAAGTTAATAGCGATACTATGTTGTATCATGCTTACAGGATGTACAACGGAGACAAAGACTAATAAAACAAAGACTATTAAAGAAGAAACACCTGTTGTACTTACAACTAATGGACATGATGTAAAGGAAGCAGTAAATAAGAGTGAAACCATTACTGTAAAGACAAATACACTTGGAGAGATAAAAAGCACAAAAGCGGAAGTGACTATTCCTTCTATAAGTGAAGGTGATCTTATTCAAGATACAACTGTATTAAAGGATATCAGTAATAAGGGTGATGAGAATATAACTTTGAATAATCATCAATTATTGATAGAGAATAATAAGAATAGTATTCAGTATGAAGGTACTTTAGATGCAGCACTTCCTGTTGGTGTCGATGTGACTTATTATTTGGATGGACAGAAAGTGACAGATATCAAAGGTAAAACAGGGACATTAAAGGCTGTATTTAAGTATAAAAATAATACTGAGACTCCTTTTGTAGCGACTACTATTATGCTTCTTCCTCAAGAAACAGTCAGTGATATTGAAGTGAAGAATGGGAAGAGTATGTTGATGGATGATTATCAAGCCATTGTTGGAATAGGATGTCCTGGTTATGAACCATTCAAGGATTCTATGGAAGTGACTATGAAGATCAAGAGCTTCCAATGTGACTATATGAGTACTATATTTACTGAAGGTATCTTTAAAGATTTAGACTTAAGTGAACTCACAAAGACAACGGATCAATTAAATCAATCATCACAGAAGTTAGTAGAAGGTTCAGCACAATTACTCGCAGGATGTACAACGTATGGACAATATCTTCATACATATATGTCCAATGTGTCAAAAGTAAGTGAAGGAGCCAATGCATTGTTAGAAGGTTCTAAACAATATGATGCGTCTACACAGGCACTGATTAAAAACTTAATATCTTCTATGAAGGATCCTACAGAACTGATTCAATCTAAAATAAATAACATTGATCTCACTGATGAACAGCGTGCTGCAGTAAACAGAGCGATTAGTGAAGGTGTTCAGGAAAGCTTAATGTCAAATAAGAAGAGTCTTGAACAACTCTCACAACTGCTTTCTCAAAGTCCTGTATCAAGACAATTAGAGACATTATCTTCTAGCTTATCAGAGTTGAGTCAAGCTGGGAATGAACTTTCTCAACAATACCAGACTCTTACAACTGGCGCAAAAAGCTTATCTGAAGGAATGAGTCTATTTGATCAGGAAGGTATTCAAAAAATCACTGATATAACTACAATTAAGAAGTTAAAAGAAAAAGACCATTATAGTGGTCTATCAGGAAACAATATCACAAATACTAAATTCATCTTTGAGATGGATACCTAGAACCTTGCATTCACAAGGTTCTTTTCATTTCTATCAGCTTTAATTTAGCTTATATGATATATATTTTTCATATTTCAAGAGTTACTGTATTTAAAGATTGTGAGTATGTTAAAATATGGACATGGAGGTGATATTCATGGATGATTTCTTAAGTGATATTTATACAATACTCTTTGCGAAATGGATTCTATTGCAGGAAGTGCCTGACTTTGAAACAAAAGTGAATGAAGACTATACAGAGATTCATTTCTATAATAAGCATGCCGATATTGAAATTGTCTTTAATCCATTGAATATCATAGAGTTTAAAGCAACCAATACACAATCTGGTGAGATTGAATATTATCTACATTTCCAGATGAAAACATTGAATCATGCAATAAAGTTATTTAAAGAACTCACTCATTATATGAAGCATATTGGTGAATCGCCTACTATTAAAATATTGTTGTGCTGTAGTGGTGGTTTAACAACCAGCTATTTTGCGATGAAGATGAATGAAGCCTCTAAATTAATGAGTCTTCCTTATGTGACAGAAGCAAGTGGTTATAATAATTTATACTATGTAGCACAGGATTATGATGTCGTTCTTTTAGCCCCACAGATTTCTTATTTACATGCTAAAGCATGTGATATTCTTAAAGATAAAATTGTCTTGAATGTACCACCTGAAGTATTTGCGAAATATGATGTAAAAGCCGTCTTTACACTTGTGAAAGAATCATTAGAGATTAAAAAGAACCAATCTGAGCAGAAGATTCCTTTACCTGTTATGTTGGATGTAGAAATTAAACATAAGACATTGGCTCTCTCTATTTTCCGTAATAAACAATCCATTCATGTTGCTTATCGTGTATATGATAAGAATCAAGAAATACTATTAGATAACGAAGTGATTAAACCTATAGTTAATCTTCAGGATATTTGTGACATTATTGATATTGCACGTCTTCATTATCCACGTATTCGTTATATTGGTATTGCGACTCCAGGTATTATTGATGATGGTTATGTGTCTTCTACAAGTTTAGTCGGATGGGAAACACCAGAGAGATTAGAAGACGTCCTCACTGAACGTTATCATTTGCCTGTATGTATATGTAATGATGTCAATGCAGCAGCTGTAGGTTATTATTCTTCACAGGATCAAGTAAGTTCACTGGCTTTCTTATTCCAGCCTGTACATGCAATAAGTGGTGCAGGTATTATTGTGGATAACTGCCTACTACATGGTATGCATAACTTAGTAGGAGAAGTACAATTTCTTCCTTTAGATTTAACAGAAGATAAAATGACACTCAGTATGTCTCCTGAAGGATGTATTGAGGTTGTCGCCCGTTATTTAGTATCTATTATCAGTTTATTAAGTCCTGAGGAACTTGTATTCTATTGTGACTTTATTCCTCATGTACTCCCATTATATGAAGAAATGGCCACTCTTATACCAAAAAAATATATTCCGCCTATTACCAAAGTAGATAACATGCAGGAATATATTCTTCTTGGGACTATGATATTAAGTACAACACAGAACTAAGAAAGTTCAATATAGTGTACAATACGATAGTCTATATTCTTTTCATAATCTTTATTAAAATAGCATGCATAGAGACAGTCTAATAAGAACTGTAATGAAGCTCTAGAAGAGAAAGATGCAATCTTTTCTTCTGAATCTTCATACGATGCAAAATAAAGATGATAATCAACGAGTTTAGATAATTCACTCTCTTTAGTAGAAGAAATAAGAACAGTTGTCACCTGGTTCTTATTCATCACACGGATGAAATCTTCTACATGAGGTGTTCTATTAGCATAGGAGATCACGATTGCGAGGTCTCCTTTTTTTAATGTTTCAGCCACCTTTGTTTGATAGAAAATCTGTTTTTCTACTATGACATCCTTACCTATTTCTAACATGTTCTGTCTAAAACACTCAGCCATGAAGAAATTACCTATAGAAGGAAATAATGCGATAGCATTCGCATCATACATCTTCTGGACAATTTTACCAAATTCATCGAGATTCACTAGGTTTAATGTAGAATGAAGTGTCTGATCATAGAGATTCAACATTTTAGTCATGATTTCATGGTTTGTGTTATTGATCCTGAAAGGATAGTTATAGTCTACTGAAACAAGTTCTTTCTGGTATCTTTCACGATCAAAATGAATATGGGATTTAAATGCCTGTAAACCTGAAAGTTCTAGTTTATCAATAATTCGATAAATAGTAGAAACAGACACATAGCTATTCTTAGAAATATCTGATGCAGACATATTCATAATATCTTCTGAATGTTCTATAACATAGTCTATAAGTGTTTTTTCACTTTCTGTAAGGGATAATTGTTCGAGCTTATCATATATGTTCATAAAAAGCCTCCTGATAGACTATATTATACTCTATTTTAATTACTATTTCTTTAACTGGAATACTTTAAGTGCATTCTCTGTTGTCTGTTTGGCGACTTCTTCGTAGCTTAATCCTTTTAGTTCAGCAATCTTCTGTGCAACAAAATAGACATTACCTGGTTCATTCTGTTTTCCTCTATAAGGTGCTGGTGTGAGATAAGGATCATCTGTTTCTACAAGTAGATAGTTTAAATCTACGCCTTCAGCGACTCTTTTAGGAACCTTCGCATTTTTAAAAGTAACAGGACCTGCCAAAGAAATATAATAACCAATCTTAATGAATCTTAAAGCCATCTCATAACTTCCACTATAACAATGCATAATACCCTTTACACCTGACTTAGAAAGAATATCCAATGTATCTTCATAAGCATCTCTGGCATGAATAGTAACAGGTAAAGATAATCTCTTGGCTATTTCTAACTGTTTCTTAAAACAGTCAATCTGTTTTTCTTTAGATACTTCATCCCAATAGTAATCTAATCCTATTTCACCTACAGCAACAACCTTAGGATCTTTCGCAAGTACTTCTATTGCCTCTAAATCCTCATCTGTTGTCTCTTTACAATCATTAGGACTAATACCTACTGCAGCATAAATAAAGTCATACTCATGCGCTATCTGTACTGCAAGACGTGAAGACTCTAAATCATAACCTACAACAGTAAAGTACTTCACACCTCTATCTATTGCATTTTGAATATATAAATCACGATTTTCAAATAATTGTTCACTATTTAAATGTGTATGTGTATTAAATAACATTTTTCTTATTACCTCGCTTTTAAACAAGTATACATAAAAAAAACAGGGGAATAAACCCCCTATTAGTAAAGGGCTGTCGTAATGAACAGCCCATCTTGCATCATTTACTGTCCTACTTATAGTTATTTCAGAAGTTAACTTATCAAGCTTAAAATATATTACATATTGATTTTTCCCATAAAATATTCTGTTTATCAAAGAATTGTTTTAATTTTTCGAGATCATTTGATTCCACATTTTTTCTTTCAAAAAATGTTGTATATCCTGCCTTAGTTATAAATAGTATAATTTCTTTTGTTTCTTTAACTTGTTTAATATCCTTATACATGATTTTACTCTTATTTTGAGTAGATTGTTCAACTGAAATAATTCCATCATTATCAAATATTAAATCGGTAATTACCTGATCTGATCCATATTTTTCTTTTTGAAGTTTTATTAATCTTTTCAACATAACTTCTGATTGAACAAAAGGTAATATACACAAAATAACTAACACTAGAGAAGATTTAATAAAATCAAACATATCACCATTAAATACGCTAATCAATGCGGCTAATAATGCTAAGACTGCTCCGCATAGAACAAAGAATTTGTATATAAAATGGAAAAAGAAGAATCTTACTTTTTTTAAATTCGAATAATTTATTATGTTATTTTTAACAGTTAATAGTTCCATTCTGTCTAACCTCACAAACCAAGAATATTTACAACTATAGATATTCTAACATAATAAACAATAATTATATATTATCAATTTTGAAAAGAAAAATGACAGTAATGAAGAAATTGAGAGATTACATGCATTTTTTGATAAGCAGAACATCACTTGGAAAAAATCAATTCTATAGTAAAGAAAACCTCTTTGATTCTCATATCAAAGAGGTTTTCTAATGCTTATAATTCTACTTTCTTACCGCCATACTTTCTTACTTTAAGAATATGACAAGAACCTTCACCAAAATACTTTTCAATTTCAGTCTTATATGTTTCTACATAATCATCTTCTACAAAGGCCTGAATCGTACCTGCAAATCCACCACCATGTACTCTACATACACCTTTATTACCTAGGATATCTTCAGATAAGCCTAAGGCAATAGAAACTGCCTGGTTTGTTTCATCATGGTTAGAATAGATATTCTGTAGGTATTTATAAGAACTGTCTCCTGATGATTTGATGACTGACTTGAATGTATCAAAATCATTGTTCTTTAAGGCAGATACTGCTTTTTCTACTCTTGCATCTTCCTTAAAGAAGTGTAATGCACGGATGACACAGCGGTCACTCATCTTTTCACGTAATTCAGGAATATGTGCTTTAAATTCTTCTTCTGATACTTCTCTTAAGAATTCTTTTCCAAAGAAGTGTGCTACTTCCTTCATTTCTGTAGGAATGGCGGCATAATCATCAGTTAAGTCTGCATGAGATGCATGAACATCTACAATACATAAACTATGATGGAATGAAGAGAAATCAACATCTACTTTTTCTACAACAGGATGATCATTGTCTTTAAAATCAATATGAATAAGAGCGCCTACTGAACTTGCACACTGGTCCATTAATCCACATGGTTTACCAAAATATACGTTTTCTGTATACTGACCAATCTGTGCAATCAATACTGGACTTACTGTCATATCATTATATAAACCTGATAATACAGTACCAATCATGACTTCAAATGCGGCTGATGAAGAAAGACCAGAACCCTGTAATACTTCACTTGTCATATAAGCTTCAAAACCACCAATATGAAGACCTAATTCCTTAAAGCGTGCAAGAGTACCTCTAATTAATCCTTCTGAAGTACCTTCTTCTTCAGCTTTCTTTTCTAAGTCATCTAAAGCTACAGCCTTTAAGTCATAATCATCAGATAATACCTTAATTTCACCATCTCTAGGTGCTGTAATCGCAATAATATCTAAGTTAATTGCAGCAGCTAATACTTCACCATGCTGGTGGTCTGTATGGTTACCAGATACTTCACTTCTGCCTGGTGCTGAGAATACTTCTACTTCCTTATCACCATAAAGTGAGATGAACTTTTCAATAGCTGCAATATATCTTTCTTTCTGAGTATCTAATAAAGACTCATCTACATAAATATCAGTTAATAAAGCATCTGCCTGACCATTTTTAATATCTTCAATAATCTGTGTTGCAAGTTTCATTATTTCCTCCATTTCCCCGCGCCTTCGTTGC